>CAZZVG010000364.1:2950-6323 GCA_964657295.1 Iningainema sp.
ACGCCAAGAGCGCTAAGAATGCGTAGAGTGTGCGTAAGTCCTAAGTAAGTTGTTTTTTTCTTCCACAATCACAATGAGTCAATTAAGTCCAATCACCACAGTTTTAGAAACAGAACTGAAGCAGGAACTGCGTCAACGCGGAATCGTTATTTGGCTGGATAAAGACGGGTACTACAACAGTTATGTTGATGAGTTAATCACCCGCTATAACCGTGGTGACTTTTTTGCCCCAGTCGTTGCCTTTCGAGGCAGTTACCTAGAAATGGTACTTGCCCTCGAACCCTATGGCAATGGACTTGACCCCGAACCCTTGTTGATTCATATGCCCGGTCATACGGAAGAAACTATCCGCAAAACTCCTATTCTGGAACTTTACCGCGCCGGCTACCGTTTCCGCAAAGCCCTTGACACGTTGATTCGGGAAGCAGTCACAGGGTGCATTAACCCTGCTAGTATCGAAAACTACCTTAACAATGGCATCACTGACTTACCATCTGCCGAGGTGTGGCGGCAAAATAACCTTTCCCAACCCCAGGACGGACTAGCAGCTTATTTAACAAGTCTCAGTTTGGAGTGGATTGTAGACGGTATCCTGGGCGAAGACAAAGTACTGCTATCGAGAATCAGCGACCAAACTGCTCTCAACACCTTAACAGAACATCTCTACCGTCACACAGGGATGAACACAGCCTTTGTCTGCTTCTTTCGCGGCGACACACCGCTATCTTTCCTCGACCTAGGCGAAACATTTGCTGCTTGGCTGATGTGCGTTGAGTATGTTCACGATCTCAGTCGCCCACCTCATCTTAATGCACTTGAACCCCTCACCCAACTTTCTCTACCCTTACGAAAGACCTGCAAGCAACTCGTCGAATATCTACGAAAACGCCATCCAGATATTTATGCCGCCAAAGCAGCAATTGTAGAATCCCATCGAGAACAGGAACTTAATCAAATTAGCCCAGAAGACTTAGGACAATTTGAAACCTTCCAGTGGGAAGAAACCACCATTTTACAGGGTGCTGTACAAGCACTGCTGACAGGGGAATTTAAGAAAGCCTTGCACTGGTCACAATCTCGTACTGAGTCTGACTCATTTTGGCTAGAACGCGATCGCACTCGGAGATTAGAATGGTCATTAATCAAAGATGCAGCCACTTTGGGTTACATGATTCACGGTGCAGGACGGCTTAAGGGCAAACAAACCCTGCGAGAAGCTTTAGAATACTATACACAAACTGGTTGTCAAGTAGACAAAGCACATCGCCGCTTTGAGCAGCAGCGATTAAAACTCCTAGAACCCACCTTACCCCACTTCGCCCAACTCCTAGAAGCTGCCGATAAACTTCGTTTTCAGTACCGCAATTGGGCTGATACGCTGGCGCAAGACTTTGCCGTCTGCACCACAGAAAGCTTTTTACCCGATGATGCCCTTCAGCAACGCACTCTCTACGATCAAGTAGTACACCCCCTCACCCAAGGTAATAAAAAAGTTGCTTACTTTCTGATTGATGCCTTCCGCTACGAAATGGCAACAGAACTTATCCAAGAATTTGAAGGATCTGGTACCACCGTAACTTTGAAAGGGAGATATGCCGAATTACCCAGCATCACTGCCGTCGGAATGAACATCCTTGCCCCCGTTAACCAAAATGGTCGAGTAGTATTAGCAGGTAGTGATGGTTTCAAAGGTTTTAAAACAGGTGAATATAGTGTGCGAAAGCCTGATGAACGAGTCAGGGCAATGAGTGAGAAGAGTGTTGATAATATCAGTGCAGGTCGTAGAGGAGTTCGGGGTCTGACTCTGACAGAGGTCTGCAATTGGTCAACCACCAGCCTCAAACAAAGCTGCGCTAATACCAATCTTGTTGTTGTTCACAGTAGAGAAATTGACGATGCAGGCGAAGCTAATGTAGGTTTAGCAACTTTTGAAACCTGGCTTCAACAAATCAAGTCAGCCTGGAACCACCTCAAAAGTATTGGTATAAATGGGTTTGTATTTACTGCTGACCACGGATTTCTCCTCCAAGACCAAACCACCCAAGAAAAACCCTATCGTGACTCCAATCGCCGTTATATTCTTGCCAAAGAACCTCGCTCCGAAGAAGAAATGGTAACAGTTTCTTTAAATGCCCTCAAATACGAAGGACAAGAAGGTTACTTACTATTCCGTAAAGATACTGCTGTTTTTGCCAATGGCATTCCTGGTGCTACCTTTGTACATGGTGGGAATAGCCTTCAAGAGCGAGTTATTCCTGTACTAACAGTATCCCATCGTCATCAATCTCATTTGGCAATGGTGAAATATCTCATCGAAGCCAAACCAGAGCCAAGTATTTTAGACTGTAGTCGTATTCGGATTAGGGTTAAGCCCGCGCCTTTTGCCCAAGGTGTTCTCAGTTTTGTGGGAGCCAGGGAAATTAATGTAGCTTTGCGTGTGCCAGAGCGACCTGATATCCAAGTTACGATTAAGGATGCCCCTGGTGCAGAAGTCAAAAATCAGCAACTCCAAATTGCCGTCGAAGGAGATTGGATTGAGGTGCTTTTTGACCTCAAGGGACAGCGAGATGAGCGTGTCCGTCTGGAAATTTATCACCCAGATAATGTTGAAGATGTAGAGTCAATAGTTCCTCAAATATTTTTCAACGTATCTGGATCATTCCAGGGTGAGGTTTCTGCGGCTACCGAATTACCCAAAAATACTGACTGGCAAGATAGTTTCGAGGATGAAACCGTTCGGCGTGTGTTCTTCCACCTCCAGCAACACGGCTCAATCACAGAAACTGAACTAAACCAAATCCTTGGTACAGCTAGACTGGTGCGGCGTTTTTCCTTAGATTTTGAGGAACACCTTAAGAAAGTTCCTTTCTCAGTCAGGATTGAAACTACTAGTAGTGGTAAGCGCTACGTCAAGCAAAATTAGGATGGGGAATGGGGAATTGGGAATTGGGAATTGAGGTGGTGAGGTGGTGAGGATGGGGCGACCAGATTTTGAAGAGTTGGAGGTTTACAAGTTATCAGAGAAACTAGCAAATGAAATTTGGCATATTGTCAAAAAATGGGATAAATTTGCTCAAGATACTATTGGTAAACAAATTGTACGTTCAGCAGATAGCATTTGTGCGAATATTGCCGAAGGCAGAGGACGTTATAACTATCAAGATAATAAACGGTTTATCAAAATAGCCAGAGGTTCATTATATGAAACAATTAGTTGGCTGAGATTAGCTTATACCCGTAAACTTTTAAGTAATGAACAAGTAGAAAAACTCATACCAATAATCAATGAATTACCACCAAAACTTAACGCCTATCTAAAATCACGCCACAATTAATAAATCTCACCCCCCATTCCCAATTCCCAATTCCCCAT
>CAZZVG010000365.1:0-6320 GCA_964657295.1 Iningainema sp.
GGGATCTGTGTCTTCACGCTGTTTCTCTAACCGGTCATTTTTAGCCAACCAAACACCTGAGCAACTGTTAAATCCAAGTCTATCCCGGCTAACACTGGCAAACGCTCATCACCTTGCAAAAGTTCTGGTTGTTGATTTGGACGGAACACCAAAATGGAACGATCTTCTGCATCTATCAACCAGCCTAATTGACAACCATGATCTAAGCAATAGAGAATATTTCCTGTGACTCGATTTGAACTTTGTTCGGGGGAAAGAATTTCAATTGCCCAGTCTGGAGAAAGCAGAAAATTATTGGGTGCTTCCCCATCAGCAGCAAAGGGAATACGCAACCACTTGAAAACCGCTACATCAGGTACTATTGAGCGGATACCAAAACTACAACGCAGTTCTGGAAAAGCATAAGCAATCTTGGGGCTTTCGGCAACATCATTGATACTGTTGCACAGCCTTAACTGTAATCGGCTATGCTTCCCTTTTGGCATTGGCTTCTGAACAATCTCGCCATTAATATAAACGCTTGCAGGCTTTGTTTCTGCTAGCTTGAGAAACTCCTCCAGAGTCAGAGATTGGGGAATTACCGTGGACATGGAGCCTGAAGAAAAGTAAACGGGATATGTTTTTAGTCTAGCACTACCCTACTCTCAAAAAAGGCTGGCGATCGCCTCTTTGAATATACGGGCTTATCGTCTGCCGAGTCAAGCTGAATGGGAATATGCTTGTCGTGCTGGAACTACAACTCCAATTACGTGTAGCTGTAGCGAGGTGAACTCTCTCACCTTTGGAAGTAACATGATGAAAGAAGAGAAATTATGGAAGCGAACAGATTATGATTACTACTGAAGAAATTATCATCAAAGTTCCCTCTGAGTTAGCATCTGCATACCACAATGCTACTGAAGAAGAACGCTACCAATTGCAACTTAAGATTGCGGCAATTATGCAAACTCAATTTACAATGAAAAGACAAGAGGCGATTGCACGCCTGAGAAACACGATGGATAAAGCTAGCCTTGAAGCACAAGAGCGAGGATTAACGCCGGAAATATTAGAATCAATTTTGAATAATGACGAATAATAGATGGTTCATTTTTGATACTAATGTCCTGATTAGTGCATTTTTGTTTAGTCAAAGCAAGCCACGTCAAGCATTAAATCACGCTCAGGATATTGGCGTTATCGTATTATCCAATTCTGTCTTATTGGAGTTAAAAGAGGTTTTATATCCTCCAAAATTTGATAAATACATCACATTTGAAAGACGGCAAGACTTTCTAGCAGATTTAACAGAAAATGCTCAGTTTCTTGATATAACTGAGCAGATTTATGAATGTCGAGATCCAAAAGATAACAAATATCTCGAATTAGCAGTCAGTGGAAAAGTAGAGTGTATTGTGACAGGAGATGATGATTTGCTAGTGCTAAAATCATTTCGCGGTGTTGAGATTCTAACTGCTCAAGAATTTTTGACAAAGAACTCAAATAATTCCTTTAAGTAACAATCATCAGAATTTCAGGTACTGAATTGCTATTATATCTCATTTTGTTGATTTCCTTGAGAGATACCACTAGCTAAAATACCAAGAATTTTATTCACATCTTTGAGATAATATTCGCTTAAATCAATACTTAATATTTGTTCTTCTAGTTTGAGAAATTGCCAAATGCTACCTGTTGTCACTGCGCCGTAAATTATTTTAATCTCAGTTGTCGTTTGCTCATTAAAAATTTGAGCCGCTACCATAGATGCCGCACACTGACCTAAACCCCCGTTGATATTTTCTTTTTTCGCTTCTACAATTGTAATAACTGGCGCTGTCACTATGAAAATTTCGGGAGATTTAGTAATAAGAAAATCACAAGTTCCGTTTAACCCTTTGGTATCGTCAACAGTGAAATCAAGTCCCGAAAATAAGCTTATTTGCTCTTTGAGTTGTCGGCGTAAATCAACTAAAATTGGCGCAATAATGAGTTCCGAACGGGCTTTTTCACTATTACTACCTAGAGCGATCGCCAAGTTATAGTCGAGTGTTTCTGTGAGTAAATTACTGGCTGTTAATTCCGGAAAATTAGCGAATATATCACGTTTTTCTAATGTGGTTAAGCCAAACTCTTTCTTGGCTTTAGCTAAACTGAACTCGCTATAGGACATAAAATTAATGTTACAATCTGCAAACGCGCTTGTCAAATACTATCACTGATATTGGCACTTTTCAGACAGTCATTCACCGAATTCATAGAGTCTGTGATGTTCTTCTCAGTCCTTCGTGGATAGGATCTTTACTAACTAGAGCAGGTTAGCTGAAATAACTTACCAGTAAATTTCAAACCAAAAGCTTGATATATAAGGATTTCTTTCTTTTGCCTTTTTACTTTTTACTTTTGCCTTGTTGCACTAGATAGTTTCTCAACAAAATTTTGGTGATCTGGTGTAGATAATCCCTGCTGTAAAACAGCTAATACTTTCGCTAAATCTCCTGATAATAATGCTGATTTTGCTAACCATAACCCCGGAAACACTTGCGAGCAAACTATATTATCTGTATTTGGTTCAACTTGGATATACTCACCTTTTTGTAACCGGAACCAATCAAATTGACAGTCATAAACTCGCCAAACTAAATATTCTTGGACTTGATTGCGACGATATACTTTCAGTTTTTCATGCAAATCATAGGAAGCAGTAGAAGCAGCAATTTCTACAATTAATTCTGGCGCACCTTCGACATAATCATCTTCACTAATGCGCGATTGTCCACCTTGTTCTATTCTTAATAAAGCATCTGGTTGTGGTTCGTTATCAGCATCCAACCGAACAGTAGTGTTATCCAGTGTTTCTACTTTTGGGGTAGCAGCTTCGTAGGTGCCTAACCAAGTCATAATGTGGCTATGGGGTTTGCCGTGGTTTTTTGCTCGTACAGGGGATGCCAAGTAAACGACTCCTTCAATCAATTCTGCTTTCTTGAGATTAGGCATAGCATGGTAACGTTGCTCAAATTCATGACGAGTGAGCTTGTCGCCATTTTCTAAAGGCGGAATTGTTACTATAAGAGAAGTTACGCCAGCAGATATCATAAATTTCGACTCTTGTAGCAAATTACTGACATTGTAATACAAGTTAAAGCGATATTCGTTAATTGTTGATGGTTGATGGTTAATGGTTAATTACAATCAACCATTAACTATTAACCGAATACACAGATATGATAAGTATTTAACCGAACACGATCTAAATCCCCTGCGTGAATTCCTTTGCGGAGATGCCTGTGATATCATGTCCGGTAAATTAACCTGAATTCCGTCTGAACCCCACCCCGCCAAAGCTGTGCTTTGTCTCCCCTCCCCGCAAGCGGGGAGGGGTTGGGGGTGGGGTTCTTTTATTATGGGTGATTTGACGGACATCATATGACTCATAACTACCTTCTTAAACTCAAGATTCCGTGGCTAAATATGCGCGAAGCACTTCTGCAACAGTCCAAGCTTGGGCAATACACCCTCTAGGAGTCATCGGGGCATCACCATCAAAAATTTCACTGAGACTACCAACCCCGTGAGCAGTCAGGTGGTTTGCCATTGGTTCAAGAAAGCTACGAACCTTAACGCGATCTTGAAAGACACGCAAATGTGCTAAAATAAAAGGACCATGAAGCCAACCCCAAGTTGTTCCTTGGTGATAAGCACCGTCTCGAGTCCGTTGATCTCCACCATAGTGTCCTTGATATTGGGGATCATTGGGGGCAAGCGATCGCAACCCATGTGAAGTTAGGAGGGTTCTTCCACAAACCTCTACGACTGCCTTTTGCTGTTCGTGGGTCAATGGACTTTCTGGCAACGATACTGCCAATATCTGATTAGGTCGCAGCGATGAATCATCACCGTTAGGTCCATCTAAAACATCATAGCAATAGCCACTCGATTTGTTCCAGAACCGCTGAAAATGCTCAGCTAAACTATTAGCAAGCGTCTCATACTCTTCATGTGGCTGACCAATCTGACGAGCAAACGTCACCATTGTTCGCAGGGCATTGTACCACAGAGCATTAATTTCTATCGGTTTGCCAATACGAGGTGTAACTACCCAATCATCTACCTTAGCATCCATCCAGGTAAGTTGTAAACCCACAACTCCTGCATAAAGTAACCCATCTGCTGAGTCAACGTGAATATTGTAACGAGTGCCACGAACGTGCCAGTTGACAATATCTGCCAGAACTGGAAAGAGTTCTTGGATGAGCGCCTCATCTCCAGTTGCTTCATAATAAAGCCGTACTGCTTCAAAATACCATAGTGCTGCATCTACTGTATTGTATTCTGGTGCCTCTCCGGCATCAGGGAAGCGATTGGGCAGCATTCCCCGATCTACATACTTGGCAAAAGTCTGTAGAATTAAGCGTGCGATTTCTGGGCGACCTGTGGAGAGGGTAAGACCGGGTAGACTAATCATAGTGTCGCGTCCCCAATCGCTAAACCAGTGGTAACCTGCAATAATAGTCTTACCATTTTGTTGATTGGGCAATGAACGGTTGACAATGAATTGGTCAGCTGCCAGTACCAAATGATTCACCCACTCCGGTGTTTCTTTAGCAACAGAGGGGCGACTATTTTTCCAAACACTTGTTAAATTTTGCTCATAGGTGCGACGAATTTCTAGCGCTGCCGCACCATCTAAGTTGGGGTTGCTTTCAGTGCTGGCGACGAAAGTGAAGGATTCACTCTCACTCAGCGTCACCTCAAACGTTGCTGCATGAAGATGATCTTCCTTATCGCTTAGTCCTCGGTAACGTTCTGCCGCTAAGTCAAATCCATAGTACCAGTTATCGACAGGTGAAGCCATACCATTTTTAGAAAGAAGATACAAGGGTACAGCATTTGTCAAAGCAGTTACACGTATTCCTCGCTCCACAGAATCAATAGTCATTTGCCAACTCCCGGCTTGAGTGCTACCGTGATAATCGCGGTAATTAACCAAGGCCTTGAGTGTGAGTAACATCGGTTTGCTTGCACGACGTAGATCGTAACGTATATAGGTCGTGTTGGCATCTGGCTGCATCCACACCCGTTTCTCTAAAAGTGCATCAGCACAGGCAAATGTCCAAACAGGAATGGTTCCCTCCAATTGAAAACGTTCAATGTGACTCAGCCCTTCAGCTTCGATACTTCCACCCGCCCAACGATTAGCGTAAAGGGGATAAGAGTGTTCATCGTATGAGGCAGTTTCATCTAGCTTTGTCAGCAGAAGGGTTCGCTCCACTGGTGGCTTTAGGGCAGCTACTAAGAGTCCGTGATAGCGGCGCGTCAACAGATTTGCCACAGTGCCTGAACCGTAACCACCGATCCCGTTGGTTACCAACCATTCTCGCGACGAAGCCGTATCCAGGTTGCTACAAATTTCTCGTCCAAAGTTAATACTCATGAAACATTATAGTATTTTGAAGGCGGATGTTATCTTTGGTAAGGGACTCGAACGTTTTTGAAAATACAACGGTAATCGGAAGAATGAAAAAGTTTGCCAGTCAGTAGCGAAAGCGAGCCCATAGATATGAGTTGAAAGATGCCAACAGCAGCCACTGCTCCCAATGGTGGAGCAATGCAGTAAAGCCACTGGTACTGCCAAAGCGGTGTGACTAAAGCCGGGCCAATACTGCGTGCAGTATTCAAACTGGTGCCAGAGATGGGAGCGCCTAACCAAACCATTGTTGCCACAAGTAACCATACCATGACTGGTGTCCACCGCATGAGCCGTTGACTGCTTAAAAATATAAAGATAGACAGGATTAGCAGACATGTCATCACCACTTCAGCTAGAAACACGTACCAGATAGCATAACCCTGTCCGGGTAAAGTTATGCAATTGTTGATACTAGCCGCGTAGCGTCCCCACACAGCCTTCATTAACAAAGAACCGAGAATTGCGCCAAGAAATTGTGCGATGACATAACAAACAAAATCGAGCTTATGCATTTTGCCTTGTAGCCAGAAAGCCAATGATAAACAAGGGTTGAGGTGAGCGCCACTTAGTTTCCCCAAAGAGGAAATTGCAAAAAGTGAGCCACTTCCAGCAAAGATCAGCCCATTAATAAGCAATCGAATGCTAGGATTAGGTACCAGGTGTTCCATTGGTAAACCCTTGCCAAAATTGAAAGTAATTATACTGAATCCAACAAAGATATTGAACGCAGTTCCCAGCATTTCTGCAGCATATTCTTGCCAGTGCAATTGCCTCCAGGCTGTGAAAAAATGCATTGTTCTTTTCCAAGCAGCTAATTAGAGCATTTTACATAATTACAATACTACGAGCAGAAATCGTCTTTAAAAAGTAA
>CAZZVG010000366.1:0-6304 GCA_964657295.1 Iningainema sp.
ATCCCTTTGCAGTGCATTGGATTGCAGTTGTCATCTTTGCAAGCGACAATTCCTGTGATTAATTTTCCTGCCACGCTTGACCTTCGTAACAACACTAGACTACCCCTTGTCCTGCAACACGTAAGTTTAGCGTTTTTTGTCAAAGATCAAACAGCATCTTCTGAACGGCGTGAGGTGACTCAGCGAATTTACTGTGAACCGGACCCTACAAATGTTCAACAGATTCTTGCACAGCAGACAGTTCAAATTAAGTTTCATATTCAGCTTTTTCACGATGCTCCCATCGGCCAGATTGAAGTAGAACCACGAGTAACTTGGTCTGGAAAAAATAACGATGCTGGTTTCCTGCCTAACACTAGTCACATTCAGCTCTACGTCAACGGTACTTTACAAAGTACTGCTCTTTACAAGAATGCTTGGAATGCGTTAGGGCATTCTCAAATTGGACGAGGGTTTTATGCTCATAATGCAACTGACTTTGTCAATGGAGACATCGTAGACGCTCGCGCTTACAAAAGAGTTCTGAGTGGAAGTGAAATTGCTGCTCTTTACAAGATTGGACCGAAATCTGTGTGGCAGTTTGATCAGAGCAAAATCAACTCAACAACTGACGACGACCAAGGAACACCAAAAGGGAATGCAGAAATTCTTCCTGGGCAATTCGGCAATGAACTTCACTTAGATGGATTAGGCTCATATGTTGATATTCATCAGCCTGTTTTGAATACATCTCGAAGCTACACTATCTCTGCCTGGGTCAGGCTGAACAGTTTGGATGGAGTTCAAACCTTCATCAGCCAGGATGGGAAGGAGACAAGTGGTTTTTTTCTTCAGAAAAGTGGCGACGCGTTTCGCCTTACTGTGCTGGAATCGGACTCTACGGACGCTCCCGTTGTTGAGACGGCATCAACTTTTGCACCACAGGTAGGCGTTTGGTATCACTTGGTAGGTGTTTACGATAGCGGAGCGTCCTCGGTGGTTACACCAACGGTATTGACTATAACACTGCCTACAGAAAGTGCCCGGTCCGGGAATACCTCCACCTCTACGAAAACAGCATCTGCTTTGTCCGCTCCGGTTGTGTTCTTAGGTGACGATCGACCGCCTCCGGGAAAGGCTGGTGATTGGCTTGGAAGGTATGGAAATGCAAGTTTCATTTTATGTGGGCTGGCGGCTCCGCAGGACGTTGTCGGTGGTAAATATTTACCTAAGCAGCGTTGGAGTCAAGGAGAGGGTGGATTGGCCCCCACAGCATCGGTGTGGAGCGATTGGACGGGCGAATTTTTCTATGAAGCCCACACGGGGGAAGGACAGGATATCAGACATTGGATGGAACCGCACGAAGGTTCAACAGATGATTCTCGTGCACTCATTAATCCTTTGGAAGGCGGCCGGCGTTTTCCTTCTTGGGACGATCAAGGAGAGGTAAGAGCAGATAATATCCCCGGACCGGATCTGATCGTTCATATGGAAGTTCCTGCTGGCTTGTGGCGGCTCACATTTCATTTTATTGACTGGGATCATTATCAAAGAAAATCACGAGAGTTACGTTTTGCTTTATATGATGTTACGAACAAGGAAGATACTAGCAACAAGTTAGGTCCAGATGGCTTCTTAGAAAACAACCAGTTGATCAGCTCAGGTTTCGCCAGCGACCTGGATCAAGGGGTCTACAAAGTTTATGGAGTTCAGGGGCCGATAAAGCTCCGCCTTCGCGTTCAAAAAGTCAACTCAATCAATGCAGTCATTTCCGGTATATTTCTTGACCGTGTTCAACTTTCGGATACAGATCATGCTTACCCGCCGCCGCCTGTGCAGCGTAGTGCTACTTTGCTGCACGCAATGCAATTGTATGAAGTTCTTCAATCAGAAAGCCAGACGAATGTGAGGCACTTCCTTCACTCTCAGGAGAAGATGCAAGAATTATATCAATTGACAAGCCAAATATTGCGAACCAAAGATGCGTTAGGCGTTGAGAATGATCATCACCCTCGCCCGCTTGCAGAAGCGCGAACCGCTGAGTGGTTACGATGGCAGTGTGCCAGTTCACTCATCGTTAATCCGACAGCAAGAGAAGATGCTTTCAGAGAATATCTTTTTATGCAGCCTTCCAAAACAACTGCCGCGGCACGGCAGCGAGTGCAACTACAACTGGAAGCGGGTGAGATTGGCTTAGCACAAATTGCAATGGATTCCTGGCTCAGGTTGGCAAAACAAGATGGTCGTGGAG
The DNA here is from genome assembly GCA_964657295.1 of Iningainema sp. GTDB lineage: Bacteria > Cyanobacteriota > Cyanobacteriia > Cyanobacteriales > Nostocaceae > Rhizonema. Next base: position 2,231 of record CAZZVG010000366.1, read on the forward strand.
CGAAGCTTGCAGCCTTGAGAGAGGCCATCAGATGGTTTTGCAAGCGGGATACAAACTTTGCTTGTGGGCTTGCCGAGGAGTTTGCCAATGAAGCCAAACTCAATGGAGACAAGCCTAGCATCGTTGTTGAAGCCGCTACACAAATGAGAGAGATCGCTCGGCTGGATTACGATGGGCCTCTGCACACGCAAGCAGTCAACCGGGTGGCATTAGCACTTTATGAAGCATGTGAAAACAACTTTGGGTTAGAAGCATCAGGCGACGAAGTTTCGTACCGCCTTGCTGAAACAACTCCAGAGGTGCCAGGTTATCATCTGTCATCAGAAAAGGCAGGTATAAAGGCATACATTCAGTATATCACGCAGTGGCCGACGGGTAAGTTCATTATCCAAGCTCATTGGAACGTGATTTGCTTGGCTGGAAACGTAGCTGCCCTTGATCCTGCTTTTGCAGATCTTGCCGCAAGGTCGGCAGAAGCTTTGCTGCAAAGAAATCTTCAGATCAATCAAGACCTGGCGCAAGGCAGCAACAAGCTAGAAGCCTCACAGGGCTTGACATCTGCAAGTGTGGCTCAACGTGTCAGCAATATTTATGAGTCAGTCAATAATACACAAGAAGCCGAAAGGTGGGCGAAGGAAGCGCGTCGTTTGAACACTGTTCTTGCGAACTGAAAGCTTCAACTTGGTTACCATTTTCATTGAGTATCAGCAGAGAGATTAGGAGGTAACAAAAAGACACTTTGCTACAGCTAAATGTAGCGTAATTACAAGTGGTCTAAGACTGCAATTCTGTCTGTTATCGGGGTTCTGTTATAGCACAATTGGTTGCCTGTATCTCGGGGCATTGCTACGCTGTATGGATACCTTAAATCTAGATCAGGTGCCTCTGCGAGCGAGCGATCTAGTACAAGCATTGTGCCTGTGGTCTTCGACGGTGAATCAATCAGCGCGCTCAGGTGCCGCAACCGCCAAATGAGCAGCCGCAAGAACCCCATGCCCAGCGCCTACTCTGCCGAGGTGCAGGTGCTGGCGGCGTATTACAAGCGCTGTTTGCAACGGGGCGTGTGACGCATCTTCGGCATCGCTAGCCAAACATTGACCGACTGGCTTAAAAAAGCCGCTCAGTTGCCGCCCTTGAAGGCGACTCTGGCAAAAACCAAACGCGCGGACGTGCTTGAACTCGATACGAAGTAATGCGCTCCTGTGCATACGGGATATGGTCTTTCATGCATCACCGCAAGAACAAGCGTTGGATTTGGCTGGTTTAGTGCAGGCGGACCCGCCAGATCGTGGCCTATGCCATTGGCAGTCGCGGCGAAGAAGTTTGTCGCTTGCTTTGGAAGCGCATCCCCAAGCTCTACAAGCGGTGCGTGTTGTACAGCGGCTTTTGAAACGCCTACAAGATGGTGCTGCCTGACGAGCAGCACGAAGCCATAGGTAAAGGTGATAGCCAAACGTGTCACCTCGAGCGCTTCAACAACATTCTGCGCCAGCGGCTGGGGCAGTTTGTGTGGAAGACGCTCTCGTTCTCGAAGTGCGATACGGAGAAATGGCCTCCTGGACATACCAATTGCATGAGTTATGCCTGCGCTTGTTTCTGCACGAATACAACCGACTACGCTAAATATAAACTTGATTTCCATGTTCTGAAGTATGAAAGAGTGGAACTGTCTAGCACCGCATAGAGGCGGCATAAAGATGGAAAGGAGCAATGATAACGTTTTTCTGAAGCCAGTTTGCCTTTGCGCCACTTAGCCTAATGTGTTAGTTTTTATCTTGAGGAATCAACAGATGTTCATGAATTATAAGCGAAACCTGCGTACTGCCTTCGCGGCATTCGCCGGAGCCTCTGTCGGCATAACGGCGCTCGTCATCGCGCTCCCACGCACATGGGCAGACAACTGCGGAACGATTTGGGCGAATTCAGGTCCAGTCACCCAGCCGACAGTTACTTGGTCATGCGATGGTAGTGGAAACTTGATAGCGACACCACACAATGGTTCTTACACGCAACAAATTCAAAATCCATGTGAAGGAACAACAGCCGCGACACGAACCTGTACAATTTCGCTCACCGATTCGGGACCCCAAAATTCAACTACAGAACTTTTCCAAGAAGCTGATAGCTGCAATGCCTCAAACAATACCACGCTCACCTCTAGTCCCGATCGTTGTTGTTCTTCACCCGGTAGCCAGTAGAGCGCCCGTGTGAGAAATACAAATAATCCAATTTGCGCTTCTCATCCCTTCGATGGTGCCAAAAACGGGGAGCGGCATGAAAACCGACGTCTACTTCAGGCTGGCCTTAAAGAAACGCAACTTGGATTACAAACATCATATATTACGGTTATCGAGGCAGTATCAAAGCCTTGATAACAATGCCACAAGGAAGCTTGAAATGAATTTCAGAAATTTTTTCGTCTTGTCGGTAGGCCTTTTGGGTCTTATGTTACTCACCCCAGGAACCACTAAAGCACAGGCCCTAATTGCTTCTCCCGGTACTTCCTGTGCTGGAATGACCCAAAATCATTATGAAGTGATCAAATCAGTTGATCCTCCACAAACGACGATTGAAATCTCTAAGCCCGACAAATACAACAATTGTTGCGGTATAGGCGATAAGGGTTTTGGTGCAGACAGCAAAGCGATTGGCTACAAAACAACCTCTTCAGGCGATTTTAGCGTGGATGCAGGCTATAAAGGTGTAACCGTTGGTCTGAAAGCTTCGGAGTCTGCTGAAGATAGCTCGACGCAGACAACTGATCTACCGGCTTTTATTATACATAAAAATCAGTATGGTTACCATGGCTTTGCTCAATATCAAGATCAATGGACGGAAACCATCACAATCCGTCAGTTGGATTGCATTGCACAACCGATGTCATACCAAAATCTGTACGAATCTGACGCCTCATACCCTACAACAACAGAAACCCGCCAGCTATACCAGAATCATTACGAAGGCGAAAATGATGGACCTTTTCCTTGCGTTAAATTAGGTAGCTGAAAACACTGAGTGATTGAAATCAAATACGTTAGCCTATGATTGAGGCCAATTAGGACGGTCTTACTTTGGAATGTGCTTTTTATTCAAAACTTTCATAGTCTAACGTATTTATAGTCTAGCTTATTCAGGATTGATCACTTATGTAGCTGAAGTTCAATGACATCGCGATTTTGTGCCTCAACCGAACCTGGGCTTCTCAAACCAATTTTCACGATATTTCTTAAAGTGTGAGTTATTGCCAAAACATCGGCGGGATACTGTTTTATTGCAGCTGGACTAAACCCTATAGATGAGGCATTTAGTTGAGGTGTGATAGTCTGCTTCTTGTCTCGGTTTTTGTGGAAGGTGTTTTCGTGCTCGACGAATGGCAAAGAGCCCAGCTTGGAATTCAGACGAATCAGGTCGTAAGCGGGCTCCGAGAAGTGACCGATCAAGCGCTCAAGCTTGGCTGCTTTAGCTTCCTCAGTGCGTGTATGGCCATTGCCTCGAAGCGCATTCTGGGCCCACTGCATATGCAGCTTCTGCCACTTGTTCACCCTCTACGAAGCCTGCGACTAAGAGGCGGTCAGGTTTAGATGCAACTCGTTTCCACAGGCAGCCTGTACAAAGAGCTTGCCTGCTTGAACTTGGCGGATCACTTGCAACTTAAAGTCTTTGATAAAGATACGGCGCTTAAGGCTAATAGTCGGTGGTCTCTCTTTCGCAGTATACTACCTTAACCATTTGTTCTAATTCAGTAGTGCACCATGAGGTAACGTCTTCCTAGTTGTTCTTTTTTGCCGTCTTGGTTTCAAAGCCATTATATCCGATAGAATTCGATCTTAACTATCATGAAAACACCCATCTTAACCAAAAAGTTATTTTTCCTGCTACTGACATCATCCTTCACTCTTGAAGGAGCGGGTTGGTTACATGATGTTTATTCGCTGAAAACAGCTTTGGCTTCTCAAAAATCCGAAGCGAAAAGTTTTACTACTACTCTCACACCTATTACATCGCTTGATCCTCCTCATGATGTTGAGTCTTTGGCAGCTTCGCTAGCAAAAGCAACTAAGCTGTCCGTATTAG
>CAZZVG010000367.1:0-6292 GCA_964657295.1 Iningainema sp.
TTACTTTTGCCTTGTTGTACTAGTCATGTTTTTTTAAAATCTGAATTCTTTGCTTTTTTGAGATTTGTAAGGGGTGTTTTCTTTATGCATATTCTAGTTTTTGAGCCAGAACCTTCCTCTACTCGGGGTGGACAAGAAGTCGTTCTCTTTGACTTCTGTCGCGGTTTGCAACAGCGGGGACATCAGATCACTCTCATCTATAATACTGAAGGAAATTTACTTAAGCAGTATCAAGAATTTTGCCGACAAACATTAAAGGTAAATAGATTTATCGTTTATCGACCGAGACATATTTTGAGTTTTTTAGCCGATCTGAAAAAAGTTATAGAAAAAATTCCAATTATTGAAAATACGATTATCCTTTGCAATCAATTTCAAGACACTCCTTTCGGACATGCTCTCTCTTTAGCACAAAACATTCCTTTAGTTTGTTATCTCCATTTACCTCCTCCGCGTATTGTGCCTACATGGCAGTGGCACAAGGGGCTAAAAGGAGTCAAAGAGCTAATTTCGCTCTCAAATATTAAATTTCAGTGGGGTTTAGGATTGAAAGGTGTACAGCATTTTATTGCTGTTTCAAATCAGACGAAATTAGACTGGGTGAAGCGTGGCTACAAAGAAGAGATAATTGATGTGGTTCACAACGGAATTCACTTAGATGTATATAAACCTTTAAACAACTATTCTCTCAGGAGAAAGGAATGGAAGATTCCTGAAGATATTCGAGTAATATCTTATGTGGGCAGGATAGATCAAGTTAAAGGGTTAGAAACACTGATCAAAGCTTTTGCTTTGTTGTTATTGAGTACTAACGCTAAGTTATTAATTGCCGGAAAGCCCTTAAATCAAGGAGAAGAATACCAAAAATCATTGGAACAACTCGCCATCAATTTGGGGATTGAAAATCATGTAAACTTTCTCGGTCATATTACGAATACAACCAGTCTTTATCAAATTAGTGATATCACAGTTTTACCTAGTCTGTGGTCCGAACCTTTTGGGCGAGTCATTGTTGAGTCAATGGCGAGTGGAACTCCAGTAGTCGCCAGCCGAATTGGTGGGATTTCGGAAGTTTTAACAGGAGAGTTTAAAAATGGACTTTTTGAGGCGGGAAACGAGCGAGATTTATCAGCGACTCTCAGCCGGATGATCGATTGGAGAGTGAGAGATCCTCATCTAGCTCAGAGATGTCGCCAGCATATTATCTCTAAATTTGGTGTAGACAAAATGGTTGATGGGATTGAACTCGTCTTAGAAAAGATATGTTTTACACCAGAGCGATCGCACAATTACCCAAAATCTCATTTATTATTGATGCAACATACGGGGGGCGACATAGATGAGCGGTAACGAACTGATCATTGAGGCAGGTAGAACGGAGAGTCAATATTGGAAAGATCTGTGGAAATACAGAGAACTATTCTACTTTCTCGCATGGCGAGATATTTTGGTACGCTATAAGCAGACTGTGATTGGGATGGCATGGGCATTGATTCGCCCCTTCTTAACGATGCTGGTGTTTACATTCGTGTTTAGCATTCTAGCGAAACTACCCAGTGAAGGTAATGCGCCTTACCCAATTCTAGTCTTTGCAGCGCTATTGCCTTGGCAGTTTTTCTCTGGGGCGTTGACAGAATGCAGTAACAGTTTAGTGAACAATGCTAACCTGCTTTCTAAGGTCTACTTTCCACGTTTGATTGTGCCAACGAGTGCAGTCATTGTCAGCTTTGTAGACTTTATGATTTCTGGGATGATAATGCTTGGGTTGATGGCTTACTACAACTTTATCCCTGATTGGCGCATCCTGACACTGCCAATATTTGTTCTCATTGCCTTTGCTGCGTCAATCGGGGCAGGTTTATGGCTTGCGGCGTTGACTGTGGAGTATCGCGATTTCCGTATTATCGTACCGTTTATTGTCCAGTTTGGTTTGTACATTTCTCCTGTAGGTTTTAGCAGCAGTCGGATACCCCAACAGTGGCGGCTACTGTATTCACTCAACCCAATGGTAGGAGTCATCGACGGTTTCCGTTGGGCAATTTTGCACGGCTCCTCGCAGATAGATTTACCCGGTTTTGCTCTGTCTCTGGTAATAGTGGCATTGCTGCTCTGGAGTGGGATTTGGTACTTCCGCAAGATGGAACGCACTTTTGCTGATGTGATTTAGAGCTAATATCAGTCGTGAGAATTATTTAGGACTGCTGTAGCTCTAAAAATTATAGAGGAATAAGGGAGATGTCAAATACTGTCATTCAAGTGGAAAACTTAGCTAAGAAGTACGTTATTACACATCAGGAGCAAGGAATTTATAGTTATAAGACTATTCGGGGAGCAATGACGGAAGCGGCAAAATCTCTGAAGAATGTTCTCAATCCTAATTTCAAAAAGGATGTTGAGGAAACCCGAGAGGAGTTTTGGGCACTGAAAGATGTGTCTTTTGAGATTAAGCAGGGTGATAAAGTTGCCATTATTGGGCGCAATGGTGCGGGAAAGTCAACACTGCTCAAAGTTCTCAGTAGAATTACTGAACCTACGCGTGGCTCAGTCCGTATCAAAGGGCGAGTTGCTAGTTTATTGGAAGTTGGTACGGGTTTTCACCCAGAACTAACTGGCAGAGAGAACATTTTTCTCAATGGTGCAATTCTGGGGATGAGTAAGGTTGAAATTAAACGTAAGTTTGATGAGATTGTCGAGTTTTCGGAGATTGAAAAGTTTTTAGATACCCCAGTTAAGCGCTATTCTTCTGGTATGTATGTGCGTTTGGCTTTTGCTGTAGCTGCTCACTTAGAACCGGAAATATTGATTGTAGATGAAGTGTTAGCAGTAGGGGATGCTTCTTTCCAGAAAAAGTGTCTTGGCAAAATGGGAGAGGTTGCAGAAGGTGGGCGGACAATAATATTCGTTAGCCATAATATGCAAGCAGTCAGGCGGTTGTGTTCTCAGGCAATTTACCTAGAACGGGGAATTAGCAAGAAAATTAACAATATTGAAGAGGCAATCCAACTCTATTCTGCTCAATCTTCTACATCCAGCTTTGATATTAACCTAGATTCGGTGCGGAGAACAAATAGTGAATTTGGACAAAAGGCTCGTTTACTTCGGATTCGGTTAGCCCCTGGAACGAGTTTTAGTTATGGAGAACCGATACAACTCATTTTTACTGTTCAGTGTTTTCGTGAAGTCTCAGATTTAGCTATTGGCATTGGTTTTGATACTGTAGATGGTAACAGAGTCATGACTCTTGACTCAGATCACGACCAACCTACATTAGAGTTGCCAATTGGTATCCACGAGGTTCAATTTTATATAGACAGAAATCCACTTCATCCAAATGTCTATTCGGTATCTATGGCAATCCATTCAAGTACTTATCCAATGGATGTTGTTGCTGGCACGTTGACTTGGGAAGTGAGTTCTGGGCCGACAGATTTAGTAGGCGATAGAGCTTATGGCGCTTGTCGTTTACCAGTTCAGGTGACTCTCACTAAACCATTGCCATCATACACAGCAAACCTAAATATGTAAACTAAAACCTCTCTTTCTTTTCTTGGCATAGCCATTGAATCCGCGATTAGAGGTGAGCTTGTACCTAATTCCTGATGATTAAGAATTATGAAAATTGTTTATGATATATCAGTTTTAGCACACGGTCATTATTTCAACGCGAAGGCGGGAATCTTTAGAGCCGTTGAGAATTTAGCTTACGCACTGAAGAACGCAAAAGAATGTGACCTATTTTTCTACGTCAGTGGTGATGCTTATAACATATTTACCGCTCTCAACTACCTTGAATCTAATCCAGAGTTGGTAGCAGTACCTCTATTTCACAAAAGCTGGAAGTTGAGGCGAAGTCTTAACGAGACTTTGCGCTTGCTCAATTCCAAGATTGATACTGCCTCAAAACTACAGAAAATCCCGCTACAAGCTTTTAGGAAAATAGTGATTGATATTGTTCGCCGGACAGAAGTCTTTTCGGAACGGATTGATGCTAAAAGTTTAGCTGATTTTGATATCTATCACTCCGCTTTCTATGCAATTCCTCCACAAGTAAGAGTTACAAGTCATATAAAAAAGTTTCTCACACTGAATGATATGATTCCATTTTTGTACCCAGAGTTTTTTGAAGAGCGTCAACAAAATATCGATAATGTTGTACAAGCTGTAACAAGTTTAGACTCGGAATCTTGGGTTTTATGTATATCTGAATCGACTAAAAACGACTTGTGCAACTACTCCAAAAATATCGATTCTGATAGAGTTTTTGTCACTCCTTTAGCCGCATCTCAACTTTTCTATCACTGCTCCGATGCTCAAAAGATTGAAGCTATTCGTCGTAAATATAATATTCCGACGAATGTACCATATATTCTTAGTTTAGGTACATTAGAACCGCGAAAAAATGTTGGTCAGACAATCCGATGTTTTCTCAAACTAGTTGAAGAACAAAATATCCAGGATTTATATTTAGTATTAGCTGGTTCAAAAGGTTGGAGCTACGAGAAAATTTTTGCCGAAATTTCCAGCAATCATCACCTGAAAGACAAAATTATTGTTACAGGCTATGTCGCTGATGAAGATTTAGCGCCACTCTACAGTGGTGCGCTGGCTTTTGTCTATCCCTCATTTTACGAGGGCTTTGGTTTACCACCTTTGGAAGCTATGCAATGTGGTGTTCCCGTGATCACCTCAAACACTTCTTCCTTACCTGAGGTTGTTGGTGATGCTGGGATGATGCTTGATCCCAAAGATGTTGATGGATTGTGTCACAGTATGTTTGAGCTTTATAGCAATTTATCTTTACGTCAGTCTCTGGCTGATAAATCTCTAGAACAGGCAAAAAAATTTAGTTGGGAAAAATGCGCTCAGCAAACCATCGCTGCTTACAAAACTGCTTTATCTACCTAAAATATCAGGTCCATTATGAGAATTGCAATTTGGCATAACTTACCCAGTGGAGGTGGCAAAAGAGCTTTATATTATCATGTCAAAGGTTTGTTAGAGCGCGGTCATACCTTGGAATCTTGGTGTCCGCCAACAGCAGATCGAACTTATTTGTCACTAAGTAACATTATTAAAGAAAATATAGTCCCACTTCATCAACCTATAGAAAAGTCTGGTTTGCTGGGCAAAATCTTTAGTCCCTATCAAGTAGTTGTTGATAGAATTCGGGCGATGGAGCAACACTGTCAGCAGTGTGCTGAGGAAATCAATCGTGGTGATTTTGACATACTTTTTGCAAATTCCTGTTGTTTTTTTCGGACCTCAGCAATTGGTCGATATGTCAATATACCTAAAGTCATTTATTTAGGAGAACCTAACCGATGGTTGTATGAGGCCATGCCGCAATTACCTTGGTTAGCTTTACCTTCAATCAAAGCTTGGTGGTTTTCACCTAAATATTTACAGGCGTTTTTTAATAACCTGATTGAAGTCCAGGGAATTCGAGTGCAAGCTCGTGAAGAGTTACACAATGTCCAAGCCTTCGATTTAATTCTGGTCAATTCTCTTTTCAGTCGTGAAAGTGTTCGCCGGACTTATGGCTTAGATTCCAAGGTTTGTTATCTGGGAATTGATACTGACATGTTCAAACCGTTGAATTTACCACGGCAGAATATGGTTGTTGGTTTGGGATCGATTTATATTGGAAAAGGTCTGGAACGAGCAGTTCAGGCTATTGCCACAATAGAGAAGGATCGAAGACCTTCTTTAATATGGATTGGCAATTTCTCAGAAGCAAGTTATCATCATGAAATTGCTCAACTGGCAATCTCTCTAGAGGTTGATTTTGTGCCTAAAGTCAATATTTCTGATTGGGAGGTGGTCAATCTACTGAACCAGGCATCGGTAATGATTTATACGCCAGTGCTAGAACCTTTTGGTTTGGCACCCCTGGAAGCTAATGCCTGTGAAACTCCTGTGGTGGCGATCGCCGAAGGTGGTGTCAGAGAAAGTATCAAAGATGGCATTAACGGTTTTTTAATTAACAACAATAATCCTGTAGAAATCGGTCAGGCAATTTCAAGATTGCTTGGCGATCGCGAATTAGCCCATCGAATAGGCAAGCAAGCAAGAAGCTATGTTTTAGAAAAATGGAGTTTGGAGAAAGCGATCGATCAACTTGAGGAATATCTTCAGGAGAAATGAACCGCCCTTCGGGTTCACAGTCGCCTACGGCGGGAAACCCGCCTGTAGCGCTGGTTCACCAAGACGCCAAGAGCGCCAAGGTAAGAAAAAGAAGGAAAGTTGCTGCGCTCAACGAATTTCTTAGCCCTCCTTTTTCAGGGGTTGGGGG
>CAZZVG010000368.1:0-6288 GCA_964657295.1 Iningainema sp.
CTGGGGAAAATACTGAATTACAGTACTCATAACTCAGTATTACCCTTTATACTCATAACTCATAACTTATGATGTCACTTCATCAGCAAAACTTCCCCTTCGGACAAAGTGAAATGGTCCAGCGACAGATCCCCAAATATGTTCATTGGTTTCGGGATCGCGTCCTCGGTCAAGACTGATAAATTTATCTTCGTCAATCTCAAATTCACTATCAAGATAGGTTTTGTGATCTTTACGGAAGATGATGCAGCCTTTCCCCGGTTCCACCTTACCTTTAAAGCTGTGACCTGTCCACTCTACAAGCATGTTGCAGTTTGGTAGTTTTTCCAACTTATCAGCGCTGAGGGTTTTGAGGCGTTGTAGGTCACGGGCGGCACCGTAGAACTGTTGTTCATCCTTGACGATGTAGTTTTCGATTTCAATGCGATCGCCTGCGTTCACCAACTTCAACACTCGTACGCGATAAGGGTCATTTAACATGTAGTCATAAGCTTGTTCTACATACAAACTAACCCCTGACAACAGTTCTAAAGGTAGGGGGCGCATACACACGCGAATGTGGGCAAAAAAAGGTGGGTTTTCAAAAGCTTGTTCTTGATTGCTGAAATCAGCTGCCATTAACCGAGCTAATGTGGCAATATCTGTAGAATTTGTCATTATTAATGATACACCAGTTGCTTGAAAATAAACTATCAGTATTTTAAAACTTGTAGTAGCCTATGTCTTGTGGATAATTTTTTGTAAAATCTCGTCAATGGCTAATAGCTATTAGCGATTCTCTATTCGAGTATGCCACTGAAAGGTCAAATGCCCATGCTACGGCGCTTAAGTGTTACTATTACTGCCACTGCTACGTTCTGGCTCCTTTACAGTTCATTAACGTTGGCTGCAAGTAAAAAGCCCCGACAGATAGATAAATTTCCGCCAAATCCTTTGGACATCACTGTGCCCGATCCACTGCTACCACAATTGCTGCCGAATCAGCCATTAACTCCTGAACAACGTCAAACATTGGAGGTGGCGCTGGATGAATTGAATCAACAAGCTGCTGCTAAACTGCAAGCAGAGGATAGGGAAACAGCGTTTGAGATTTGGAACCGAGAACTGCGCTTGCGTCGCGTTTTAGGTCCATTAGCAGAAGTGCAAGCACTATCACGAGTGGGTGAGATCGCTTGGAGGCGAAACCAGCGCTTGGAAGTACAATATATTACTCAGCGATTGCAAACAATTCAAAAACTTTCACTCTTCCCCATAGCAAATAACTTACAACTTTTGCAAGCGGTTGGTCAAGCTTACCGAAAAGTCCGATCTGCTAAACTAACTATTGAGGTTTATAACCAAATGTTGGCAATAGTACGACACCAACGAGATACTGTAGCAGAAATTGAAACTCTCAAGACGATTGGGGAAGTCTATCTGAGTTGGCTTGATTATCCCAACGCTGCTGCAACTTACGAACAATTGCTAAAATTAGCTGACTCTCAAGGCGATCGCAATAATCAGGTGACATACTTACAACAACTTGCCTACATTTATGAGCAGCAAAAAGAACTAAAAAAAACAGTAATAATACGGAATAAACTAGCAGATATTTATCAGCAGGACAACAATCTTAACCAGTTAGTCCCATTAAAACAGGCGATCGCCTCAGATTATCAATCCTTGGCACATAACAATCCCGTCCTACTACAGGAAGCTTTCAAAAACTACCAACAAGCTTATGCGATCGCTTGGCAATTGCAGCAGTACGTTCGTGCAAGTGAGGCGTTGCAGAAACTTATCGCCCTTTACCGTTCTCAAGGACAAACGCAAGAGGCTTTGCAAGCGAGCCAGATTTTAGTGCAGACAGAAGAAAAATCTGTAGACTTTTACGGTTTAATGAAAGCTTACGACCAAATTGGGCAGATCCATGTGCAACGTAAAGACTATCCACAAGCAAAAATCGCTTTTCAAAAGGGACTCGAGTTAGCCCAGCAGTTAAAGTCTGACGAAACTTACTTTACTCAGCAGATCCAAAAAGTGTCTGGACAAGTACCCAAGTAATAAAGGAAAACTCCTCAAGTTGTTTGCCACTGTTGTAGCATTAAAATCAGATATGCTACAAAGAGTCTATTGTTTTTTTCATTCACCTAGAGCAAAATCATCATAAGAATTATCTATAATGTTAAGAAATATACTGATGGCTTCTAGGGGCATTTTTACTACTTTGACTGTGATCCGAATATTTTGTTATCTATATATTGATCTGCGAAATTTCCAAAATTGTCAAACACAGGTTAGTAAGCTAGTCTGTTCGGCAATTGCTGTTGCCGTTCTGATGGCGAGTGAACAGGCGAGACTTTCTCTTAGTGTATTGAATTAGCTGTAACTTATGATTAAACTTGACTCACTCGTGCAGTCCCATAACAATGATTTGGGAATAGGAAAAGTTACGGAAATATTATCCAATGGCAATGTGAACGTTGAGTATTTCTGCTCAGTAGGGCAAGGGATCAAAAAAACCTTAGCTTTAGATTCGCTCTCTCAAGTCAGGCTCCAGCCTCAGACTCGATGCTATATCAATTCGGAAACCCAAGATAAATGGATAATTGGCAGGGTTTCTGCATGGGACTCGGAGATTGGAGAGTATCAAATTGACCTACCTGATCGGAAAACTACGTTTGCTACTGAAGAGGAAATTTACGTCCGTTGTAATATACTGAACGCAGATCCCATCGAAACCTTGGCAATGAAGGGTCAAGAAACGCCTTACTTCCACGATAGAAGATTAGCGCTCTACAAATGCTTGATTGAGCAACGCGCTGTTAGTCGTGGGATGACTGGACTGTTGAGCGCGAACATTGACCTTTATCCTCACCAAGTGGAAGTAGTTCGGCGCGTACTAGAAGATCCGATTCAACGCTACCTGCTAGCAGATGAGGTAGGACTGGGAAAAACCATAGAGGCTGGTGCTATTCTTCGTCAATATCTATTAGATGAACCCGAGGAAAGGGCGGTGGTGGTAGTTCCGCAGTATTTACTGGAACAATGGCGCACTGAGTTGGAAAAATTTTACATTTCCCATTTTGCCGACAGGGTGAAGCTAGTTGCTGTTGAAGATGTGGGTAAGGTGAGCCAGAAGGCTGATTTAGGCTTCCTAATTTTAGATGAGGCACACAATATTGCGGCAATGGCAACGTCGTCTGAACCATTGCAGCGCACGTGTTTTGAGACTTGCAAAAACCTGGCACATAAGAGTGATCGCTTACTTCTACTCTCAGCTACCCCAGTTATCAACCACGAGCAGGATTTTCTCGCAATGCTTCACCTGCTCGATCCGACAACCTATCAGCTGGGGGATTTATCAGGTTTTCATGACAGGGTGATCAAACGCCAAGACATTGGTAAAGTGCTGTTCTCATTTAAAGAAGGCGCGAAAGATCTCGTCCTCAAAACTAACCTCGAACAACTCCGTAACCTGTTTGCTGAAGATAAGTATTTGCTTAACTTGGCTGTTGAGTTGCAAAAGAGTTTAGAAGCAAATACTGCCGACAGAGATAAGATTGTTCGCTCAATTCGTACCCACATCAGCGATACCTATCGGCTTCACCGCCGAATGCTTCGCAATCGTCGCGCCTCCGTAGAAGATGTCATTTTTGACCGCAATATTACACCTAAAGTAGAGTATGACTTAGATGAGCGATCGCCTGACATCCATGAACTCATCGATAAATGGCGTACTGTCGCCCCTAAAGAGGAGCAGTATCAACGAATTTTTCTGCTGTTATTCCAGGCCTCCGGGACTTGGTTAGGCATTTTAGAACAGGTGATTACCGCACGTTTAAGTAGTAAGCCCAATTCTGGACTCATCCAGGAGTTTGACCAGAGTCATGTTCAAATCTTGACGGCAACTCCTAAATTCTCAGGGGAAGAAGCGATTCTACAATCTTTACTGAAAATTATTCGTCAACCTGTAGAGGATGGAGATCGCACGGAAAATTTGAGAACATTGCTGTTGAATCAGCTAGCTGTGTACTTTAAAATTTCACCTGCGGTTCGGAGAAATCAAAATGAATTACTAACAAGGATACAGCAGAGAATTCGTAGACCAATTCCCGGCGATCTTCTGCCTAAATTTGTGGTATTTACAAATTTTGTGCAAACTTGTGGAGAAATTGTGCAGAAATTGTCTGATACCTTTGGAGCAGAGACAGTAGCTAGCCATCAATTTGGGGAATCGAGACAAAAGGTTGAGGAAAACATCAATCGGTTCAAAAATAACCCAAACTGCTTTATTTTGGTATGCGATCGCTCTGGGGAAGAAGGACGTAACCTCCAATTTGCTGACTGGTTAATTCACTTTGACCTTCCTTGGTCGCCTAATCAATTAGAGCAAAGAATCGGCAGAGTTGACCGCATCGGCAGCAAAATTGGCATTCAATCCTCTGCATTACTTGGTCCCTATTTAGAAGATAGCCCCCACAATGCTTGGTATCAAGTCTTGAAAGATGGATTTGGGATCTTCGAGCAATCAATTGCCAGTTTCCAGTTTTATGTGGATGAAAAACTTGCAGAATTGGCAACAGCTTTGTTTCAATCGAGTGCTGCTGGATTGTTAGAGATGATTGAGCCAATTCAGTCACAAATCAAAGCCGAAATTGTAAAAATTAGCGAACAGAATGCTTTAGATGAAATTGATGCCAGCGATGAAGTGGCAACCGAGTATTTTCAAGAATTAGATAATTATGATGCCAGACATTTAGAAATTAAACAAGCAATTGAAGGCTGGGTTTGTGACGCACTGGGATTTAAGGCAATCAATAACTCAAACTCAATGGAAGTGCGGCGTTATCAACCCACAACTCGCACATTAGTTCCTGTCGATGATTTGACAACTCGCTTTGCTGATAGTTATTTAGACGAATTTGGGACTTTTAATCGCAGGGTAGCAAACCAAAATTCTGGCATTAAACTCTTCCGAATTGGGGAAGGATTGGTAGACGCGCTGTTGAGCTATATAGACTGGGATGACCGAGGTCAAGCCTTTGCCATGTGGCGCACAGATGCATCTTGGGATGCTGCGGAGGGGATGGAATGGTTCGGTTTCCGATGCAATTATGTAGTCCAGGCAAATTTAGAAATTGCCAAACAAGTTTTAATAAAGTACGAGCTAGATAATTCTAAATCCAAAATCTTGCAGCGACGTGTTGATGCTTTATTTCCCCCAATTATCGAAACTATTTTTATAGATTGTCGTCAGGAGCCAATATGCATTGTTAAAGATGCAGGACTTTTAAACATACTGCAACGTCCGTATAAAGATAAAAACAGTAATCAAGGACGAGATTACAATTTGGCAAAGGAACGTTTAGGTATTATTGACGATTTTGTTGATGCTAGTAAATGGCAAAATTTTTGCTATCAAGCCCGTAACACCTCTAGTGAATTACTCTCCTCCCGTCCCGATTTTATAGACTTGTGTGAACGATCTGCTAAAATTGCCAAGAAGAAGTTAGGCAATAGGGTAGAACAATTACGCCTGCGCCTGAACAGACAAACTTGGGATCGTACACTTGCTGAAGAATTGAAGATAGAAAGAGCTTTAAATGCAGCGATTTTAGAGGGAATTCAAAAGCCACAGATTAGGCTTGATTCTGCTGGGTTCATCATTTTATCTGGGCGATCACCCATACAATTTGAGTGAACAGGAGATAATCCATGACTGACTCCTTAACAGAACTCAGAGAGATTCTAGAAACAGGTAATCTTACTGCTTCCACTGATTGTTTACGTAACAAAAGTTGCTGATTTAAGCTCATCCCACCCCTAAAAGGAGTGGGATTTCGCGTCATTAGTCATTAGTCAAAAGTATCTATTTGTGTAAAATCAAAGTGCAGCAGAGATTTTTCTATATGAAAGTGTGCGAGTTATCCAATCCAGGAGTTTCCCCACAATGATCGCAGCTAAAGACAACGCCCCCCGCCTCACCCCAGACGAGTACTTTGCCTGGGAAGCAACCCAACTGGAAAAGCACGAGTATATCACCGGCGAAGTTTACGCCATGACTGGCGGTAGTGTCAATCACGGTCGTATCGCCATCCGCTTCACCGCCATGTTCGACAGCCACTTAGAAAATACAGGTTGCATCACTGGAAATTCTGATGTCAAAGTCAATATCGTTGGCAGTAATAACTATACCTACCCAGATGCCAGTGTCACCTGCGACGATGGCGATAAAACCACAACCCAATATATTACCTACCCCTGCCTCATTGTCGAAGTCCTCTCCGCCAGCACCGAAGCCTACGA
>CAZZVG010000369.1:0-6281 GCA_964657295.1 Iningainema sp.
ACTCGGCTACAAGTAGAGTTACTATTCCCAGAACTCAAACCAATGCCTGTAGCACAGCAATTCCTAACACTATTTGAACAATACGGTTCTAAGCTCAAGGTTTTCTTTCCTGATGCTGGTGGTGCAGCCCTTGCCCAACGCGATTGGGCAGATGTCTCATTTAAGATTTCTGATATTGGCAGCGGCAAAACTGGCAAAAAACAAAAAATTCAGCCAGAGGATGAAATTTTCTTATTTATTGCCCCGACTTCAATGGAAGTGTTGCCATTAGAAAAGCTGTGTGAAGAAATAGGCGATCGCCCTTTAGTCATCTTAAATCCCCGCATGGAAGAAGCCGGAGCTGTTGGCATTGGTTATACGGCGCGACAAACCTACCAGCGTTTCATTAGTACACTTGAATCCTGCTACTACCTGCGTCCTATATTTGAAGAAGCAGCAGTATTCCGCTGCTATCCCGGACTTTGGGAAGTGTGGCTAGAGAGTGGCGGCGAGTATCAAAAAATAGCAGAATTACCGCAAAAACCCTCAGGTGATGAATTGGATACGATCTTGATGAAAGGACAACCGCAAACACTAGGAGAAGCTGCTTCTGCGAAAAAGTCCAGTATCTTCCGGAGCATGCAACGGTTCTTAAGGGCGTTGAGTAGTTAAAAGAAAGCAGGGAGTAGTCACTAACCCGAGCAATCCGGAGTTAATCGGATATAAGCGTCCTGTAATAAGGCTCCGATTGACTGCTACAGCAGAAAAAGCGCGGACGCTACGTTTTTAAGATCAATACCTTAATGGGATTCGCGCTTTCTCAAGCGGTTAGAAGACGACACTTGCCCAAAGACAAATTAGAGCAGCTTTATCAGCGTCAAATTCAACTGTAAAAAATCAATTGGGTAAATCAATAAATAACCCCACATTAAGGTGGATATTTCAGTGTTTTCAATCAATTCATCTTGTTACTTTAAACCAGGAAACAGATATTTCTAACTTGACTCCAGAACGAAATTTTATTCTCACATTTTTACCAGAAAATTGCCGCCGTTACTATAACTATGTGACTTAATTTTTAATGAATCATTAATATTTTGTATGTTTAAATGGACTACTTAATTTGATTAATAGTCCTGAAATGTCATACTTTTTTTCGGTTTTTTAGGCTTTATATATAAGGTTTAGTTGATATTAACATAATAATTAATAGGATTTGCTTATTACTTACGTCTAGCTTGCAACTTGTCAAGGATACTTTCTTTATGTCCCTGGACTTGGACGTGTTCAGGAAAAAGGTTGGGGTGAGAATACTCATTGCCACTCACCTGACAAAGTAAATGCCGCCCAATATGAGGGCTTGTTCCTGTTCGGGTTTTGCCAGAGTTTTAGTTGTGCAGCACGCAGGGCAGTGGTCGGTGATTTATGAAGCTGTAACATTTGCTTGTAAAACTCCTGCATCAATTCTGCTGTAGCGTTATCGTCAACGTTCCACAAAGACACCGCCACACGTTGAGCGCCTGCATACATCAAGCCTCTGGTCAATCCTACTAATCCCTCACCTTGAACATCCTTCCCTAATCCAGTTTCGCAAGCACTCAGTACAACTAGATCGGCTGGAAAGTTAAGATTGAAGATATCACCAAGCCGCAGATAGCCTTGGGGAGTTGGCATACCAAGTTTATCCACAAGGGAGAGAACAATTCCTGATAATTCTGGGTTTTCGGGATCAGCAAAGCCGTGAGTTGCAAAATGTAGGAAGCGATATTGCGCGAGTTGCTTGCTGGTTGCCCAGTTGTAGTTAGCATCAAAATCAAAGGCTCGTAAGCTATCTGTTGCAGATACGAGTTTTAAAATTGCGTCGGCTTCAATGCGTGTACCAGGGAGAGATCCCAAGCCGTCGCGCTGGAAACTTCTTGCTGCTCGTTTGAGGTCAGATTGTTGTATTTGACTACGAAGGGTGAGGTCGGGAACAATAGTTGCAGGTTTGCCTGTGACTCGCGAATCTTTTGCGTCAAACACTGGGTTAGCAAGGATGGCTAAAGTTTTGGGAGCACTCTTGCGTCCTTTGAGTTCTTGTCTTTGTGTGGCAATGGTTGTGACAGATGGTAAATTCACGATTTCATGATTAACTATCAACGGCTGGTACTGAACGTCTCCAGAAGTCTTATTATTGTTGGGGGTGATGTCAGGCAATGCTGCAAAAGGAATACTTTGCAACGCACCATCAGCAACAATCACTAACCGCTTTTGTCCCAACTTCCTAGCTACAGGTGCAAGGATGATTTGAGTGAGTTTGTTTCCGGCAAGGGAATTATCGGATTGTGTTAAGCTTTTTCTAAAGTCTAGAGCAGCATTTTCAATTTGTTTTTTCCCTGGCAGTTCATAGGTATCAATAGAATTGGGAGTGACAGCCCAAACATAACTATGTTCAAAGCCCAAGGAATATTCCAACAACAGTGTATCTTGATCTAGTTGTTGCTGAATCTGGGGTAAAGAGAGTGCTTGGGGATACTTTAGTGCTGCGTATTTAGGACTGGTGCTGCGAATTTTAGTTTTTAGTTCTTGTTGTTGACTCAGAAGATTTTCAACATCTTGCTTAAGCTTTGCTCTTGCTGCGTCGGTATTTGGTTTGTTAGATAGTTCTTGTAGTAGTTTTGCTTGACTATCAATTAACTGCTGCAAGTGCTGTTCTTCTGCCAAGAGTTTCGGGTCAACACCGTTACGAATATCAGCATGAGCTTCGGTTAACAATTCTGTGAGAATGCGGGCGCGGGATCTTTCGCTGATGTGCAGTGCTTGTGCGTCGTATCCACGAGATGGATCTTTTTTGTGCAACCGCATCAGCAAATCAATGTAGAACTGATAGTAACTTTGTACTGATGCAAAATATGAGCTTCGCAAATCTTGGCTGCTAACTTGGGCACGGATATCTTCAACAATGTCGATTACCGATTCTATTTGCGTTTTCGCTGCCTCTAAGTTGTTGCGATCCCGTTCGATTACAGCAATATTATAAAGTGCATCCGCAAGACCTGTACGATTGTCTAACTTTTGCTGCAAACCAGATTGCTGATTGAAAATTTTTATGGCTTTATCTGGCTGCTGTAATAAATTATAAGCTTTACCAATATTGTGTAAAGTGGTAGCTTCTCCCCTACTATAACCTAATTTATGATACCCAGAGAATGCTTTGAGAGAGATATATAGTGATTTATGATAATCACCTGAAACTAGATAAACACTTCCCATCAGGGCATAAGCTATAGTTTCGATTAAGGGGCTTTTTTGTTGACGTGACAATAACAATATTCGGTTAGCATTATCCAATGCTTTGGGATAATCTTTTAATAATTCATAAACTTGAATTTCACCGCTAAGTGTAGAAATTTCAGGTGGTGGTAATTTTTGTTCGCGCCAATTTTTTAGCGCTTTATCGTAGTATTCTAGTGACTTGGGATAATCTTTATAAAAGCGATAAACTTCACCTATCTTGTTAAGAATTACCCCTTTTTGAGTGCGAGCGCCTATTTCTTGAGATATCTTTAATGCTTGATTGTACTTGTCAATGCTTAGTTGATAATCTCCTAAAAGACTGTATACTTCACCAAAACTTGTAAGTGTACTTGCTTCTCCAGAACGATCCCCTACTTGACGCTGAAGAGTCAATGCTTGATTATATGTATCTAGAGCTTTCTGAAAATCTCCGGATGATTGATAAATACTGCCTATAGCAGCACGGATAAAAGCTTCTTGTTTGGGATCGTAACTTTCCTGCTCAATTCCCAAAGCTTGATGTAAATATTCCAGCGCTTTTTGTTTATCCCCCAATTCATCGTATGTCAAACTAAGTGCGTATAAAACAGCTGTTTCATTTTGACTTCCTCCGGTTTTTTGAAAAAGCGCTCGCGCACTATTATAGTATGAAATAGCTTTGGAATAATCACCTAAATATTTGTAAGTAGATCCAATACTCATGATAGTAAACGCTTGTTCAGCGAGATTAAAGTGAAGTGCATCTCCGCTCAGATTTCCCTGCGCTTGTTGTTGCAGTTTCAACGCTTGACTTGAGATGTTAAGTGCTTGCAGATTTTCACCTAAGTTATTATAAACTCCACCAATTCTATTATAAATATTAGCTTTTCCGTTAATATCGTTTGTCAAAGATTGAATTTCTAGTGCTTGATTTAAGATTGACAAGGCTTTTTGATATTCACCGAAGTTACTGTAAAGGTTAGCAATACTGATAAGTGTACTAGCTTGAGAAGCAGTATCTTTTCTGGTACGGTGAATTTCTAATTTTTGATTGTATGCATTGAGTGCTTTTTGCTTTTCGCCTAAAACCAAGTATACATTGGCTATCCCGTCTAGTGCGTACGCTGCAACGTCAAGTTTTTTCTCAGTTTGAAAAAATGACAGTGCTTGATTATAATCTTGTAATGCCTTTTGGTTCTCGCCCAATGTCCGGTAAGTGTTACCAAGGAAGACAAGCGTATTTGCTTCCAGAAAAGGCTCTTTAAGTTCGCGCGTGACAACTAAAAGTTGATTGTAATATTCGAGCGCTTTTTGGAATTGCTCCAGCCTATAGTGGCGATCACCGATCCTACGCAGTGTGTCAGCTTCTTGAAGATGATTGCCTATTTTTCGCCAAATCAAAAGCGCTTGTTCATAAAGTGCGATCGCTTGTTGTTGAGATTGACCCGTACCTTGCTGCTCTAGCCTCCGTGCTTCATCTAACAGTTGCTTTCCCTTAACGTATTCTGGGGAATTATTTGGTACTTGTTGAGCAATCTCGCCTGCGATAGATGCTGCCATCGCCATTGAATGCGACAACATCAGAATCCCAAGAATCGCCGCTAAGGAGCGATGAATCAGCATTTTATTACTTTGAATTTTCGGGTTGCTCACCGTATTTTACTTTATTGTAGATACTTTATCAGGTCGTATTAAGTCAGATTAGTACCTATGTAACCACTCTCTTGCCACCGTTACATTTTTGGTAACCGTTCACGGGGTCAAAAAAATGTCCCATATGAAATCACACGTAATCGGTACGAAAACCAGTCTATAATTGATTTTTTTCGGCTAATTTTGAGTAGTCAAAAGTCCTACACTGGTCGGGAAATTGTCGTTTAGACATTTTAGGTACACTCATAGCGCATACGAAAAATCACCCGAATAATTCAATGGGAGGATTCCATTCGGGAGGACGCATAATCAGCCACCAGCGATCATACCCAATTTCTTTGGGGGATGATTAGATTCATATTACGCCTTTTTTGTCAATCTATATTACTTGACCGACGCTCTAGGGGGGTAAGGGAGTGCCAAATCCTGCGAAGTTTTGGGCTGCTTGCTGCCCAAACTAAAAGCCTATGTTTTCAAGGTTTACCTATTGGTTGAGACAAATGATCGGCTCTCCCCTATTTTCAGTTTATCTGTGCCTACCTATTTAGTGTAAATGAGATTATTCAAGGCATTTGTAATCCGCATGTATCTGTATTTATACGAATAAATAATATAGAATTTATAAAATGGTACAAATATACGCATATATAGCTCAAAAAAAAATTAAGTATTTACCCGCTTTTCAGAAGGAATAAAAATTAAGTACTTTAGAAAAACAGCAATATATTTTTTCGATGAATTCTCATAAATATGTTGACTTTTAATTAGCTAATTCTTAGCTTTAAAATATGTATTATGAGATTCATGGTTCGGGAGGAAAGAGAAAATTGTAAAAATTAAATGTCAAAAAAGAAGTGCGGTGTGCGGTGTGCTCTTAACCCCATAGATGAATCGTCGTGGTTGTTCTACAAACGATCTTGTTTCATCGGGCTGCGCCAACAAGGGAACAAATATTTCTTTGTTCTCCACGACTAAAGTCGGGGGCTTGTACCTTTTTGGGGTGTGGAGAAAGTACTCCGTACTCCGCACCCGCACTCCGTTCTTGGTCATAAATTAGCAGCAGCTTATTTGGCATTGTCAGAGCGATTGTTGCTCAAAGAAGGAACGAGCATTGGTTGATGTTTGTTGACCAACGTTCGGACATTTTTAGAAGGGAATTCGATGACAGAAACCGAGATTCACGGGTGGAGTACCCCATGGAAGAGAATGCTGAACGTAAAACATTATCTTCATCGGGTACAAAACAAAATTTTATGGCTATATAACTATAAGCTGCCAGAATTTCTCAGCATCTTACAATTCCGTTGGCTACTGCATCTTGGTAGTAAGCCTATGAGTGTTAGCCAGAAATCTGCAATGGTAATTGCGCCACACCAAGATGATGAAGTTCTTGG
>CAZZVG010000370.1:0-6279 GCA_964657295.1 Iningainema sp.
ATGTCAACAACTATCTTGGCGTAAGTTAAGCCTGCAACTTTTTGACTATCTTGTGGAGTCAGGGCTATTTTAACTTCTACGACTCTGGCATCAATATCTGCTGCTGGATCTGTATTTAGCACATCTTTTTTGCCAATTTTTCTGCCAATTTCAAAAACTGTTCCTTGTAGTTGCCCACTAAAAGCCCCATTATTGCTAGTGATGGTAGCTTGTTGACCTAGATGTACTTTACTGATACTGTCTTCAGGAACCTCAGCTATGGCAATCATCTGATCGGTTCGTCCAATCTCAGCAATACCATTTTGGTTGATGCTTTCTCCGGCTTTGGTGTAAATTTTTAAAATTTCACCAGCAATAGGTGCTTTGACATAGCTCAACTTCAAATCAGCTTCGGCTTTTTTCACAGATGCGATCGCATTGCTCACCTGGGCTTGCGCTACTTCTACATTAGTAGGATGAATCTCTTGAAGTCTTTTGAGTTTGGCTCTTTCTTCGTCAATTTGCTTTTGTAAAGTGGTGAGAGTTTTGCTACGATTGGCTTTGGCTTCAACAATTTGCTCTCTGACAGTTTCCATAGTCTTGATCAAATTAGCTTTGGCTTCAGCAATTTGCTCTTTCACAGTTTCTATCGTCTGCGTCCGGTTCGCTTGACTTTCTACAACTTGTTGATCGGTGGTTTCCGCTTCCAGCCGTCTTTGATTGCGTTGCTGTTGAGAAATAGCACCTTGTCTGTATAAAGTTTCATAGCGTTGCGCCTCGGTTTGAGCATTGGTTGCTTGTGCTTCCGTTCTTCGTACCGTTGCTCTTGAACTATCTGTCTGCCCGTATAGTTGCGCTTCTAGGCGACTAATTGTTGCTTGTTGAGCAACGTTTTCTCCATTTAACTCGGCTTCTAAACGAGCGATCGTCGCTTGCTGTGCAGCGTTTTCTCCAGTGAATTGGGCTTGTAAGCGAGCAATGACTGCTGTTTGGGCTTGAATATCTCTTGGCGATCCAACTTTTACATTTGCTAAATTGCCACGAGACTCTTGTAGTTTTGCATTTGCTTCTTCTACTGTAGCCTGATTACTGGCAAAACTATCTAAAATGGCTATAAATTGACCTTTCTTGACTTTTTCTCCTTCTTTTACTAGAACTTCCTCAATTCTAGACACTCCCTGCACTCCTGACGTTGAGGCAGATACTTTAATCACGTCTCCTCGTGGTTCTAAACGTCCTAACGCATTAATGTTATTTACAATTGGTGCCATGGTAGCCGGGGGCGGCGCACTTATTTTGTTCATCTGTGCGATTTTGGCTACACCTAGCATCCCGACAGCAATAACTAATGGCAGTGCAGTGATCACCCACCAAAGCTTGGGTTTCTCAACTGCCTGTTCTCTTAAACTTGGCTTCTCACTCACCCTTGACATAATATTTTGCCTGTTTTCTGAATTTCGTTAATGAAAGTAAAAAAGCAAGTTAGACGCAGTTATAGGGTTTTCACTTGTGAGCCGAATTCAATGGTCTATAATATGTTTAATAGATCGTAAATGTGCTAGCTAAATCCCTATTAGAATTCAAAATTGGGACTTTTTGTTGGTGAGAGTTGATTGAATGTTATAGAAATTTGCCCTCTTACAGGGTCATTTATATAAGCAGCAGGATTAAACCTAATTTCAGTAATTAGGCAATTAGATCTACAGATTTAAGAGAGCAGAATATCGTAGCGATGTTCTGCTTAGTTTCCTTAACTTCATGGTCAATATATTAGTAGGCTTAGTTATTTATCCCTACTAATACAACAAATAATCTTTGGATATTTGCTCCAAAGATTTCTTTCTTGCTGGTTAAACAAATTCTAACTTTATAAATTGCTCTTAACCGTAACAGAACCTACAGTTGATGGGTAATAGGATATAGGTCATGGGGAATGGGAAAAAAGAACAACAATCAATACTACGTAGGTTTTGCCCAGAAGATCCCCCCAACCCACGCCAGTCGCTGTGAGTTCGGGCTGACCCTCCGTGTCTTGAACGCCTAACCCACGTGATGCTATCAAATAGGAAGCAGGCTCTGGCTTATTTTAGCTAAACCTTTAAAATATTTCACGTAATTCTACTCAGTTAATTTTGATCTTCTTCCAGCAGCTTAGATATAGAAAGCTTACGAGCTGTATGGGACTATAGTTCCTGCAAATCATGCATTAGTTGTGCCTAATGCACAAAGCGGAGGATATACAACTGCTTACCCAGTTGTAGAACCTTTTCCACCTACACCATAGGAAGAAGATATGTTTCTCATGAGCATCAACATAGATAGAAAAAGACAGCAAACAAATACACTTGATGGAAATCAGCCGCAAATTGAAGAGGAATTTGAGGATGATTTTGCGAATTATTTCTCTATTGAGGATGTAGAAAAGGTCACAGGAATATTCTCTCTAATATGTGATGAATTAGAAGACTCGAAATTGGTTGAGTTTCGAGTTGAAGGTTTTGGAAATGTACCTTGGCCTGTTGATGTACGCACAGAGTTATGTATAGTACTTGAGCAAATCTATGATTTCCTCAAATTTTAAAATACATCAGAATTAACTACTAGCAACCTAGACTTTTATGAACAGGGACTTGAAAGAAAATTAGTTTTTACTAAAATGGAGGATGATTTAGTTAAGCTCAATTGCCACATGCTTTATGAATTCCAGGGAAAGCCTGACACAGATTGGGGTCAAGATATTGAAGAAGAGCCTATTAAACTTGCATCTCTAAAGCTGATGATTTGCTCCCTAATTAAGTCATTTGTTGCCATAGCAAATGAGCTATGCCCAACACTAACAAGCCATAGATTCTTTCAAGAATGGTGTTATGATAAATATATAGTAGATTGTTTACAGAAATAACGTGTATATCCGGTGAGGGGGGTCAGGGTAAGTACAGATTTGCATAAGTACGAGCGCGAATTGACCAGATCTTCGGGCAAGACGGCTATTTAATGTGATGGATTATACCAACAATTGATTGCCCTCTGCCAAAGCCGCCACATAACCGGTCCAAGCCCCCGGATTTATCCCGAACAGAAAACAAAATCTGTTACGAGACGCGTAGCGCAAGGATGTCGGAAGCGTGGAGAAGCCTGCAACAGCATGATTTGTATCTTGAGAAGTTGTCCTAAGCATCAATCCCTTGCTATATTAGTAGACTGCTGAATTCTCCACTAAATATATTCTGCATTCTGAGTTTTTCTTCAAAACTAACTTGGTAGATCAAATAAAACTGTTGTCATATAATTTTCTGCCCAATCATGACCAAAGGCTTTTTCGAGTACGCGACGGGTTTTATCGTTTTGCTGCTGTTTGATGCAGTAGTTGCGTTGTCCCTTGAGGATTTGCTCGACGACATAAGATGAAACAGGAGTTGAGGCGATCGCTTGTATACAATGTATTTCTAAAAATTCTTGTATACGTTCGAGAAACATTGCTTCTTCCTCCGTAGAGGTGGGTCGAACGAAGATACAATATTCTGAAAAAATATCTCCCCATTCAGGTAACTCACGTGGCTGAGAAAAGTTGATTGTCTTAATTTGGGAGAGAGCAGAGGTATATGATTCAGGTAAGGTATGTTCGTTGAGTGGGGAAAGATCAGCGATCGCCGCACTTATTTGACCCCTTCCTCCAACTAAATCACAACCAAACATTGGCAGGTCGTATTCTGGACGCGGGAACATCACACAGTGCAAAATGTCAAGCATATTTCCCACTTTTGCCAGTTCTAAGTGCATTTTCCGGAACTGGGGTGTTTGATAGCAGCGGTTTTCAATTATGAGTTTCTCTCCCTCCAGTCTACCTTCCACATACCCCAGCTCAGCCGGCAAATGGTAAGGCGACAGGTCTAAGTGCTTGTGCCATACAGCTTCAATACCATCGGCCAGTTGACGAATGAGAGGATGTTGTTGTTCGCGTAGCGATGGAGTCGAAGTATTTGACATTGTTAGTTGTTGGTAGTTGGTTTTTGGTTATTCTCTCCCTACTCCCTACTCCTGTACGGGCGGGGTTGACATAACATCGGATGATCCCAGATGTTATCTATATTAAACCCAAACCCACTCCCCACTCCCTACTTCTTACACCGCAGGTTGCGGTTCTTTAACTTTGGGATCCAATGTCTTGGGGTCAACTGATTTTAGTTCACCGTGGTTGAGAGTCCAGCAATAGTCTGCGATCGCCAACAATTCCCCTGGATCGTGCGTCACTATCAATAGCGTCCAATCTTTTTTCAGTTTCGCCAGTAAATTCACCAGTTGTTGACGCATTGACCAATCCAATCCAGCTGTGGGTTCATCTAACAACAGTAAATGTGGCTGACGAATCAATTGTACTGCCAAAGCTAAACGTCGTTGTTGACCACCACTCAAAGCATGGGGTGGTGTAGAAAGTGTTAAATGCTCTAATCCTACTTCACTGAGTGCATGGTTAACTCGCTCTATCCCTAACTCTGGATGTCCCAATCGCAATTCTTCTAAAATAGAACCGCCGCAAAAATGCCGTTCGGGAAATTGAAATACCAATCCTGCCAATTGTTGCAACTGTTCGGATATGAGTTCTTGTTCGCGCCATAGCACTGAACCAGATGTGGGTTCAGCAAGTCCAGATAAAATTTCGAGTAACGTACTTTTGCCTGAACCACTTGGTCCGATAATTAGACCTAGTTTTTGGGGTGCTAAATCCAGGTTAATTGATTTGAGAATTGCTGTCGAGGAAGCCGTGGGATGATAAGTTAGGTTTCTAAGATAGAGCATTTTGTGAGATTACCAAAAAGTCAGCAACTTACTTATTAACTACTCTGCGGGTAACTGTATTCCGAAAAAAAACGTGTAGCGCATTACTTACACTAACACTACTTATTAAATCTCTCCAATGAAGTTAAGCGTCTCCCTACGGTCTAAACGTGGGTTTTTGACCAAAGCTGTCGCTCGTACTTATCTCCATTGTGGCAAACTTATTATCTAACAATCGCGACAACAAGTATGGGAACTTTAAAAAAATCCGAGAGTCTTACTGTGTAAAAACTATGGCTTAAATAGAAATGTCAGTATAAGTATAATATCCTTGATTTTGAAGAAACTTAGAATTTATATTTCCGTTATGGTTTTAGAAGACTGGGTGGTACGTTAGTTAAGTCAGATACAACAGTATTTATTTGTGTTCCTGAGAAAAACTTTTCAATCCTGAATTCCTCAAATCAGGCGGCGAGGCACGAATCTGAGATCTGTATTTTTCTAAAATTATAAGTAATACCGAAAACAATGACAACCGTAATTATTCTGTGAGTAAAAATGACTAAACGATTTCCAGGTTCGCAACTCATATTATCTGCAAGACTCGCTAGCCTGACTAAAATAGCTTTTGTTGCGGCTTTAGCACTGAATGTATTGGCAAATCCTTCATTAGCTGCAGATCCGTTCCGAACTAGTCATCCTCGTAACATTGGTAACACAACAGAAGCAGCATTCAAAGCAATTTTCCAACAGGGAGACTATCAAGCGGCAGATCGTTACTTACAACAAGCCTTATCTTCAGATCCCAATGAACCGTTAGCTTATGCGATGAAGGCATCCTTATCATACGCAAACAAGGATGTAGCTTCATTGGATACCTACAGTCAGAAAACCATAGAAACTGCACAAAAGCTGATTCCTAAAGATCCGTTACGTGGAAATTTATACACTGCTGTCGGTCATTTTTTAGCAGGGGCAGTTATTATCAGCCGTGAAGGTACAGTCAGTGGTGCGGCCAAAGCTTTGAGTCAGCTTCGGGAAGTTTACCAAGATTTAGACAAAGCCGAAGCGATTTCTAAGAACGATCCAGAAGTGAGTCTACTCAAGGGCTACATGGACTTAATGGTGGCAGTTAATTTGCCTTTTGCCAGCCCACAGCAGGCGATTGAACGGTTGGAAAAAAATGCGGCTCCTCAGTATCTTGCGGATCGGGGTATTGCCATAGGCTATAGGGATTTAAAACAGTACACTCAAGCACTGGATTATACTAATCGTGCTTTGAAGATCACATCTGATAACCCAGAGTTGTATTATCTCAAAGCCCAAATTCTTCGAGAACAGTCGAAAAAAGAAAAAAACCAACAACTGCTGCAAGAGGCTCTTGCTAATTTTGACAAAGCACTCGTGAAAAAATCCCAACTGCCGACTGGTTTGGTGAAACAAATTGAACACGAACGGAGCAGTGCTTCTAATGGCCTTTCTGCTGGCTAGTACAACAAGGCAAAAGTAAAAAGTAAAAAGTAA
>CAZZVG010000371.1:0-6273 GCA_964657295.1 Iningainema sp.
TATCGCCAATGCTATTGACAAAATACGTACCTTGTCGAATGAAACAGCCCTGCTACAGAGGGGAGCAACGCTTGCCTCTGTCTCGGTATAGAATTATTATTCTCGGCTAGTATGAATAAAATCAAATGCTGCCAACTCTCAAACGTGAAAACCCTGATTATTGACAATTATGACTCTTACACGTTTAATCTTTACCAATTGATTGCGTTCGTCAATGGAGAATATCCCACAGTGATTTGCAATGATCAAGTTGCATGGGATGAACTTAAACAGTGGGAATTTGATAACATTGTGATTTCACCAGGGCCTGGTCGTCCGGAGAACCCAAAAGATTTTGGCATCTGTCGTCAAGCTATTCAATATGCACAGGTGCCGCTTCTAGGCGTTTGCCTTGGGCATCAGGGACTTGGTTATGGGTATGGAGGAACAGTTATTCATGCGCCAGAGGTTCGGCATGGTCGCTTGAGTGAAGTTTATCACATTGGGACTGATCTGTTTGAGGGAATTCCAACTCCATTCTCTGTTGTGCGTTACCATTCCTTGCTAGTTTCAGATGAACTACCGGACTGTATAGAAAAGGTGGCGTGGACTCTGGACAACCTTGTGATGGGACTGCGCCATCGCTCTAAGCCGCTCTGGGGCGTGCAATTTCATCCAGAGTCAATCTGTACTGAGTATGGACATACCTTGTTAGAGAATTTTCGACAAATGACTCTAAAATTGGCTCAAGAGCAAGGTAGCAGTCCCAGAAGACACTATTGGATAGGAGATGGCGGGATGGCTTCAATGCCTCCTACTTCTCTTCAAAAACAGCAGCAGGAATTTGAACTTTGTACGCGCAAGCTGAATCTGTGCCCTGATGCTGAGCAAATGTTTGTGCATCTGTTTGGTTTTTCACCAAATGCATTCTGGCTAGACAGTAGTCGTGTTGAACCTGGTGTTTCTCGCTTCTCCTTCATGGGAGATAACAGTGGGGAAAACAGTCTGCTGATTCACTATCGGACGCGATCGCAGGAACTGACAATTACACGAACCGATACTGTAAGCTGTATAACAGAGGGGATTTTCGAGTATCTCCACCGGGAAATTGAACGGCGACACTGCCCATCTGACGATCTACCCTTCGATTTTAACTGCGGGTTTGTGGGTTACTTTGGATATGAACTAAAGGCAGAGTGCGGATTTGAATTAAACCACTCATCTGACTTACCAGATGCAATGTTCCTGTTGGCAGATAGGATGATTGCGATCGATCACCAGGAGCAAACCCTTTATCTACTCTGCCTAATTCAGCAGGGACAAACAGCCTCAGCATCTGTCTGGTTTGAATGGATCAGACAACAGATTAACCACCTTCGCCCCCTGTCGCCGATTGTTCCTGCAAAGACTCAGACCCCTGTTATCTTTCGATTAAGCCGATCGCAACGAACTTACCTTGATAATATTCAAACATGTTTGCAGGAAATTCAGCAAGGAGAAACTTATCAAGTTTGTTTGACAAACCAGATTTACACAGACACAACTCCTGATCCACTGACGTTCTATCGTTTATTACGCCAGATCAATCCGGCTCCCTATGCGGCATTTTTGCGCTTTGGCGATGTGGCAATTGCCTGCTCGTCTCCAGAGCGATTTCTACGCATCGATCGCAACGGTTGGGTGGAAACAAAGCCGATCAAGGGGACGTTACGACGAGGCGAAACACCGGAAGAAGATTTGATCCTGCGTGAACAATTGCGGAACAGCGAAAAAGATCGAGCAGAGAATCTGATGATTGTGGATTTGCTTCGTAATGATCTTGGACGGGTTTGTGCCGTGGGCACTGTGCATGTTCCCAAATTGATGGATGTGGAAACCTATGCTAAAGTGCATCAACTCGTGACGACGATTCGTGGTCAATTACGCTCCGATAAAAGCGCCATAGACTGCATTCGCAGCGCCTTTCCTGGCGGTTCTATGACAGGTGCCCCCAAACTCAGAACTCTACAGATTATTGATCGATTAGAGCAGTCAGCACGGGGAGTCTACTCAGGGGCGATTGGCTTTTTGGGATTGAATGGTTCAGCCGATTTGAATATTGTCATTCGGACAGCTGTGCTGACGAGCGATCGCACCTCAATCGGTGTTGGCGGCGGCATTGTGGCGCTTTCCGATCCGGAAATGGAGTTTCAGGAAACACTGCTGAAAGCAAAGGCATTGATCGATGCTATGACGATCGCAACGTCTGGAAGCTTTGATGCCGACCAATGTTACATTCATGGACTACAGTTGGTTACGCCGGACGTTGTTGGCTTAAAACTTGGTAAGCATAGCTAAAATCCTCCGTTGTAATTCGGATTGCCGCTGGATCTGTCATACCTTGAGAGCGATAGCGACGGATTGCTTCCACGGCTGAGCGATCGCCTAACAATGCCAAATCCGCCCCGTTCCAACCCTCTGTGACTTCCGCCCAATATGCCAAATTCACATCTGACAAGGGACGTTCTTGGTTGTGAACTTGCAGAATTGACAAGCGGCTCTCTAGATTTGGTAAATCCACTAATAATTGTAAATCTAACCGTCCTGCCCTGAGTAAAGCTGGGTCTATGCCATCAGGACGATTGGTGGCAGCAATGACTAAGATGGTTGCACCTGTTTGTAAACCGGACAATTCTGTGAGTAATTGTCCCACAACGCGATCGCTCACTCCCGAATCGCCACTGTAACGCCCTCTAACTGGTGCTAAAGTATCGATTTCATCTATAAATATCACACAGGGGGCTGCAAGTCTTGCTTTAGCAAACAATTCCCGCACCGCATGTTCGCTAGCACCCACCCACTTACTAAGTAATTCTGGACCGTTAACGCAGATAAAATTAGCTCTAGCTTGGGAAGCAATAGCTTTGGCTAACATAGTTTTACCAGTTCCGGGTGGTCCCCAAAGTAAAATACCTTTAGGCGATCGCGCTTTTGTTTTTAGGTACAATTCCGGATGTAGCAGTGCGCCTTCTACCGATTCGCGCAGAGTTTGCTTAATCTCTAAAAGCCCACCAATGTCTTCCCAAGCAACATTGGGAGATTCTACTTCTACCGAACGCAAAACTGCAGGTTTAATTTCTTTAAGTGCTTGCAAAAAATCCGACTGCTGTACCGTCATCGTATCAGGAATGGGGTCTTCCATGGAGGGGACTTGACGACGTAAGGCACTGTATGCAGCTTTTTGACAAACCGCTTTCAAGTCTGCACCCACAAATCCGACAGCTAAAT
This sequence comes from Iningainema sp., assembly GCA_964657295.1. GTDB lineage: Bacteria > Cyanobacteriota > Cyanobacteriia > Cyanobacteriales > Nostocaceae > Rhizonema. The sequence goes on from CAZZVG010000371.1 coordinate 3,247, forward strand.
CAGCGATCGCGCCTAAGTCTACCGTCTGTTCTAGAGGCATGGCGCGAGTGAGAATTTGCAGTATTTCCCAGCGTCCCTGACGATCTGGCACGCGAAACAGCACTTCACGGTCAAATCTACCAGGACGACGCAACGCTCTGTCAAGATGCTCGGGGCGATTAGTGGCAGCTACCACAATCACGCCTTTAGTTTGGGCAAAGCCATCCATCAAACTCAGGAGTTGTGCGACTAGCCGTTTTTCCACTTCTCCTTCTACTTTACTACGATCTGGGGCGAGACTATCGATTTCATCAATGAATACTATACAAGGAGCACTAGAGGCTGCTTTCTCAAAAATTCCTCGCAGTCTTTGTTCTGCTTCACCGTAATATTTGCCCATAACTTCTGGTCCAACTATGGCAATATAGTTAACTCCCAGCTCTTCAGCAAGGGCACGAGCAGTGAGGGTTTTGCCAGTACCTGGAGGCCCGACTAACAGAACACCGCGTGTAGGTTCTAATCCGAGTTTGGCGAGTAAGTCAGGACGTTTTAAAGGTATAGCGATTAATTCTTTCAGTTCGAGGAGGACTTCGCTGAGTCCGCCTACATCTTTGAGGGAGATTGCTGTGGAGTCCATTGATGCAGCACTCGACTCACTAGAACTTGACTGCGGTTGAGTGGGGGGATTTGTGCCAATATTGCTAGTTACATGACCAGAACGGGGAATACCTCCATTCCGAGGTATACTCTTGATTGGACGAGTACTGAACTGCACATCCGTCTTAATTTCTCCCTTGTCAATTTTTTCTTCTAGGGTTTTCGCCAATTCTAATAACTGCTCAAATCCTTTGAATAAATCGTTCATCAAATGACTCCCATTTTTTGCAGTCTGCTTTTTACCCGCCAACTTAACCTGGTTATGTTTCAAAAATACTACTATTTCTTTCCACTTCGATAGTAGTGCCTGTTCGTTATACTGGAAAAAATGCGCTTTGCGATCGGAGTTGAAAGGATGCCCTCGACCTTTCCCGGAATGAATACCTATCTCGAACACCCAGCTTTTTGGTCGTCATTCCATACCCGGCTTTTGGTGGCGACTACTGATACGCTTGCACCTCAGTTGCTCCCAAATTATTATATTGATGTCGAAATTCGTATCTACCAATAGTTTTGGCGATACGGCTTAAGCCGTGGCCAAGGGCATCAATTAATTTTCGCTTCCTTTCCAAATATATTGCACAATAAATTTTACAATAACTCTCAGGAGTAAGTTAGCCAGAACTATCGGAACGACAATGTTCGACTCGTATCTGGATTCTGAATAGTTTGTGTTCTTGCACACAAAAACTGCTGCTTGATGGCAAAACACAACTATCTCCGCGCTCGGGATACATTTTTTTTGATAAACAACACAAAACTTCGAGGTTAATCAACAATGGAAGGATGTACCATTACCGATCTGAAGATTCATAGCAAGCATAATTGCTACTTGATAAGTCCGGCGGAAATGGAGAAAATCCAGGATCAAATATCCGTTCGCGTTGACTTGGAACAGGGAACATACATCATCAGAATTCGGGAAGGATCGTTTGATTACTTGCAAGGTGATGTTCACAAAGGTGAACCCCTAGTGATCCTGTGGATTTATGGAGGCAAATTTGTTAACAAGAAAAATAATGTGGAAGTTGAGGCAACCTGGACAACACTGAACGGGTACGACGATACCTTGACTTTAGAGGTTTTGGACTCGGCAAAACTTTGTGCATTCTTCTTCGATACCTATGTAGAGGACAACGAGGGAGAAATGATTGTTTCCGTCGTGAAAATTTAATGGCAATCTACGGGCAAGCATGTATGGAAGCTTGCCTTGCCGACGGAGAAACAACAAATCCAGATGCTATAGACTTACTTAAAATTATCAAAATGGTATTTGCGCTCGTTCCTGTATAAAACTGCTAACAGTTATTAAGGTTAAATTAAAATGTTTAGCTCTAAAAATTGCCCCTGGAAAACTTTCGTGCAGATGGCGGTAGTCGTACTAGGCTTGACGGCAACTCCCAAGCTACTGTTATCTTTGCCATCGACTCTGCTTGAACCTGTCTTTGCCCAATCAGAGACTCCAAGTCCCATCCCGCTTCCCAAATCACTACCTAGTGGCACAACGGTGAAAGTTGACGGCTCGAGCAGCATGAAGGTGATAAACGAAGGCTTGAGCAAACAGTTTGAACAAAAGTATCCGGGTACTAAAGTTGACCTAGCATCGAATGGAACGGATAAAGCATTAGCAGCACTACAGCGAGGTGATATCAATGTGGCAGCCGTCGGACGCCCGCTTACTGATCAAGAAAAGGCGAAGGGACTTGTTACCACTCCTGTAAGTCGAGAAAAAATTGCTATAATCGTCGGTTCAGACAATCCATTTCAGAAGAACCTCACCTTCGAGCAGTTTTCCAAAATGTTTCGCGGCGAGATTACTGACTGGTCTCAGGTGGGAGGGGCTTCAGGTAAGATTAGATTTATCGATCATCCTGACTCTAGCGATACCCGGCAATCGCTAAGCACATACGATATTTTCAAAAAAGCTCCATTTAAGACTGGAGCTAACGCAACTAGGCTGACTGAAGATGAGACTGTAGCCATTGTACGGGAACTCGGTAAGGATGGAATCAGTTATGCGATCGCAGATCAAGTGCTCAACCTGCCAACTGTGCGAGTGATCCCGATGCATAAAACCATGCCTAACGATCCCCGATATCCTTACTCGCAACCTCGAAGTTATGTCTACCGCACAGAAGGTGCCAAGCCAGGAATACTTGCCTTTTTGGGCTTTGCCACTTCAGCACCGGGACAGGAAATTGTTGCGGCTGCCAAACAGCAAGAAGCTGAGGCAGTGCGTCAATCTGTAACAACTCCTCCTAGTTCGGCAACCGCACCTCCAGCACCTCCAGCGACTAAGCCTACAATTGAGGCTGCACCTGCTGTTAATAGTAGTGCAACGACAACACACGACAGAAGAGGATTTCCTTGGTGGGTTCTGTTGATACAGAT
>CAZZVG010000372.1:0-6272 GCA_964657295.1 Iningainema sp.
ATTTAAGTGAGGCTAATTTACAAGACGCGGATTTATCAAGAACCAAGCTTGTACAAACCCAACTTGACCAAACTGATTTAACTGGTGCTATTCTCACTGGGGCTTATATCGAAGAATGGAATATCAGCACTGATACGAAACTGCATGGAATTAGGTGCGATTATATTTTCATGCGCTTACCACCGGAGAAAAGACCAGACTTTTTAGCTTTACCACCCTCAGAAAGACTTGACGAGAACCCACGACGCAAACCAGATGACTGGAATAAGAACTTTGCTGAGGGAGAATTCGCTGATTTTATCGCACCACTGATACAAACTCTTGATTTATACCATAACAATGTCGTTGACCCTCGTTTCATTGCGATCGCTTTTCAGCAGGTTTTATGATGCTATTGGTGCTGGTAGGACTTATGCAGATGCTTTTAAATTCGGTTGTAGCAATATTAACCTAAATAATATACCTGATAATTTGATTCCTGTTATTAACATCCGAAATCCTTCTAAATCTTTATTCCCACCTCATTCAAAGGAGAACAAAGCAAGTATGAGTGGCAATGGACGTACCATAAATATGGGTAGCGGTAATTACAACGAAAAGATTCAAGGTAACTACGTGCAAGGTAATTACTACGCTGGTGGTGAAAAACAAAGCCTTGTTGATGCTGCTGCTGAAATTCAGAAGTTACTGGAGCAGTTAGATAAGTCTTATCCCAACAATACTACTGCTGGTAAGATGGCGATCGCTACTGAGGCTATTGAGTACATTGATAGTAACCAAACTTTAGCACAACGAGTACTTAGTGCCTTAAAAGCAGGTGGCGTTCAAGCTTTAGCACATACTCAGCAGTTTCCTACGAATCCATTTCATTTTCCAGTTCTTCTGGTTCATCTGAGTAATTAAACATGAAGACAAACTTGCTTTTAGGTAGAATTAGTGTTGGAAGATAGAGCGGTTGATTATCCCAACTAGATTTCTTCTCGCCTTTTTCATACATAACCACGAGTGTAGGAACACCTGGGTATTGTTGTTTAGGCTTACTTATCCACTGACTTTGTGTGAAACCTGAACCCTGCCAAGGTCTTATAGTTTTGTTTGATAAGTCAAGTCCGTCACCTTTTTGTCCTCGACGAACATTAAGCATTCCTTTGTGAATACCTCCTGACTTCATTGTCCTAAGCGCTTCTTGGACTCGCTTGTCCTCCCATGCATATCCAAAGCAAGGACGACTTGGCATATTCTCAATAATCTTGAGCAAGAAGTCGATGTCTACTTCATAGTATTTCTCATCATTTTTGTATTCAGCTAGAAGTTGATCGAGGGCTTGTGTGTATTTCCTCACTTCTGTAGTTTTCCACAAGGGATCGCGTGGGAAAATAGCCGATCCTGGTGTAAAAGCATTAATTTCAGCAGGATTCAAGACATTAGAACGGGTTGGCTTAAGTTTTCGGCCGACCCAGACAGGCTTAATCTGAATATTGTTGGGGTCGTTACCAATAGCCTGACGCATTCCTTCATCAGATTCATGGATAGCGCGGAAATCTTCTAATATATGCTGAGGCATAAACAGACGAGTAACGTCTAGTAGTTCTTGGCGATAACCATACATCCGTGCGTGCTGATGCACGGTATCTACAACTTTTTGCTTTGCATCACGCCCGTAATAAGTAACCATTAACCCCTCAATAGTTACTCCCCGTCCTAGTCTGTTACCACCAATTAAAATATTCATCCCTGGGTTATAGTTCGGTTCTTTATCTGGATTGTTGGCATTAATAACTTTTGGTATAGCACTTCGTAATTCATATTTTAAGGTTTCAATAAGGTTATCGATTGGTGGTAAATTCAGTGCTGTTTTGTTTAACTCCTGATAAGCTTCAGTCAGCCATTTTTGTGCCTGTTCTTGCTTTGTTACAGATAATTGACCTCTAAGAGCTTTATCAATTTCTACAACAAAACTACTAATAACTTTTTCTAGATTACTGTGATTATCCTGCTTATAGCAGATATGAGCTAGAAAAGAATAGATAGTATCTGGCGCTGATTGCATCTTGTAGATTGAACCTAAGAAGAAACAGCACAAAGCCAGCCTAAGACCCTCAGGAATCTCCCAGTTATTACCAGGGTTTATCTTTCCTTTCTGTTTTTGAAAACTCTCTATTTCTGACACTTTAACTATTTGACAGTAAAGACTATTTTCCCCAAAAAATAAGTCTCCCCCCATGTAACTATCGCCTGGTTGAGGAAGAGCAGCGCAGAAAACAGGTTTGCAGGGGTGGTCAAGGTTTTGTAGTAATAAGCTTTGAGGAGTGGCTGTAATCTGTAAATAGATATGATTAGCTATCTGTTTCCGAATCTTGCCTATCTTCTCAAAGATCGCACTATCTTCAACTGTATCTTTGCCATTTTTTGCTTGCTTGGCTTCGTTGGTGTTCAGGCTAGCATTATCTGCTTCATCATCAAATATGATACTAGGCACATCACTAGCTTCAGCATATGTGATGACCTTAAGCAAGTTTTCTAAGTGATGCACATTTTTGGTAGACACCAAGACAACACCAGTGTCTTTGATATAGGGAATTAATTTACTTTCAGCAAAATCTTGTGGATCATTTTTCCATTGTTCCCAATCAAAAACAACTGGTCCCCCTTTTAGCTGATTGTTGAAGCGATCCGATGTTTGTTTTCCCAGCCAAGTATTGTCAGAAGTCAATATAATGAAACAACGGAATTTATTTTCTTGAGCAATTGCCAGTGTAGCAATAGTAGCATTAGTCTTACCGCTTTGAACTCTGCCGTAAATTAGTCCTGTAGTGCAATTAGGTATCTTGCTCTTATAAGGATTACTGACAATGCCTGTACCTGTAGTACCAACATCACCAAACCCAAAAGTTGTAGAGTAAACATCAACACAATTCTGGACAATGTTAACAGCCGTTTGCTTTAATTGCTCTGCTGCTTTATGCCCAATCTTGCTTTTAACTCTTTCGATCAGCTTATTGATGCAATATCCATCAGTTTTAATAACAGTCTTACTCATAAATAGTTTTTGGATTTAATAAAACTACACGAGGCCAATCACTCTGAGGTATAGTTTGAGCCATCGGCTGCCTACCAGGTCCACTTACATGATAGCTAGCATGAGGCTGCCTCGCCACAGATATGTGTTGACCTGCAATACCAGTATCTGTATCTAAAACTCTCCGAAGGCGCTCCTCTCCAACACAGCATATGCCATCTTTATGACAGATAAAAGCTATAAATACTGAAAATTCAGGATACTTACTATGTACAATACTTAGTGCGGATTCTTCTTGACTGCTTAAAGTAAAAGCCCATGCAGATTTTGGTTTTTTAGAGAGCTTGAAGAGGACAACTGACTGACTGCTATCACTTTCAATAAGGTATATTGACGAATGTATCCAAGAAGCGTGAGTGATTGTGATTCTGTATCCATAATTGATTAACCGCAAAAGTGTGGCACCTTGCAGAAACTCCTGATCACTAATCATTTCGACATATAGGCAACAAGAAAGATGTATCAATTTTAGCAGCAGCGCCCAGCCCAGAGGGCGGTCGCATGTGAGGGTTAACTGGGAGCAAGAGGGCGCACAGTGAGGCTCCTTTGGGTTTGTACTCTCTTTTTAATTCATGATGTTTGGTTCTACGACATAATCAGGGTAAAAGCCGAGCCTGCTCCAACTTCTGCTGCAATTGGGTATAACGCTGTTGCTTCTCAGTAGAGCGCAACGCCAAAGAAATCGCTTTTTTAGAACCCACAACGATCGCCAACCTTTTAGCCCGAGTCAACCCCGTATAAAACAAATTACGTGACAGCATCATGTAGTGTTGCATATACAGGGGCAAGATAACCACTGGATACTCTGAGCCTTGCGACTTATGGACTGAGACAGACCAAGCAAGAGTTATCTCGTTCAGATCAGCATAGTCGTAGATAACATTGCGTTCTAGATACTGTACCGTAACCTCTTGCTCTTCCGTGTCAATGTTGGTAATAAATCCTACATCACCGTTGAATACTTCACGTTCATAGTCGTTGGTTTGTTGGATGACCCTGTCGCCCACTCGCAAAGTCATTCCACCTCTTGTTATTTCAACCTTGTCAGCACCAGGAGGATTAATTAACTGTTGCAGGACATTGTTGAGATTACGTGTACCCATAACACCCCGCGTCATTGGGCATAACACTTGAACGTCGGTGACTGGGTTAAACCCTAAGTTGGGAATTAAACCCCCAATCAATTCACAAATCGCCTGCACCCCATGCTCTGGCTGATGTCCCCCACCATGCCAAAGGCAATCGGAACTTGGGCGATCGCTTAAAGGCTCCATTGTAGGGTACTGACCGCGATTAATTTGGTGGGCAGCGGTAATAATTGCACTTTGTTGCGCCTGACGAAACACTTGCGTGAGTCGCACCACTGGGACTTGATCGGACTTTATGAGGTCTGCTAGTACGTTTCCAGGTCCAACTGAGGGGAGTTGGTCAATATCACCCACCAACAGCAGCTGAGCATCTGACGATAAAGCTTGCACCACTGAATGTGCTAAGAATAAGTCCAGCATACTGGCTTCATCAATAACGATCGCCTTTTGGGACAACGGATTTTCACTGTCACGCTTGAAACCCATCGTCCTGGGATCAAATTCTAAGAGGCGGTGTATGGTTTTAGCCTCAAGTCCCGTCATTTCATATAACCGCTGGGCAGCGCGTCCAGTTGGTGCAGCCAGGGCGATAGATTTCCCCATTGCTTTCCATAAAGCAACAATTGTGCCAACTGTAAACGACTTGCCCGTACCAGGGCCACCTGTTAAAATCGTGATTTGGGAATAAGCTGCCATCTCCACCGCAAGCTGTTGTTGCTTTGAAAGTTCAATGTTGCGACTTTTGGTATAGCGATCGCTCCAGGAACGGACACGCTCTATATCAGGGTTGGTGGGGAGGATTAAACGTTGTTGCAAACTTTGCGCCAAGTTTTGTTCTGTGTAGAAGAAACTGGGTTTGTAACAAAGTAGTATCTGCTCCGCGCTTTTTTCTCGAATCAACTCCGAAGCTAAAGCCATGTTTTGAATGATTTGGGCGATCGCATCCTCTGTTGGTCGATGAGATTCAGTTTTCAACAGTTCAACTACAAGCTTAGTCAATTCCGGTTGTGGCAGGTAGCAGTGTCCATCTTCTGCCGCTTCACCCAACACATGGGTCATTCCCGCACGATAGCGGAATTCTGAATCAGGCGGAACACCGAGAGAACGAGCAATCTTGTCAGCTGTGATAAAACCGATACCGTAAATGTCGGTGGCTAATTGGTAGGGGTTTTCAGTGACTGTGGCGATCGCACCATCTCCATATTGCTTGTAAATCTTCACCGCGTAAGTTGTAGAAACACCGTGTCCTTGTAAGAACACCATCACTTCTTTGATGGCTTTCTGAGTTTCCCAAGCTTTTTGAATTAGATGAATGCGTTTTTTGGCTATACCTTTGACTTCAGAGAGGCGATCGATTTGGTTTTCAATAACATCGAGTGTTTCCAGTCCAAAGTGAGTGACAATGCGTTTAGCGGTGACCGGACCCACACCCTTAATCAAACCACTGCCTAAGTACTTTTCCATTCCTGTGAGGGTGGCGGGTTTGGTTTCTTGGTATTGAACAACTTGAAACTGGGGACCGTACTGGGGATGTTCGCGCCAAAAGCCTAACAGTTGTAGTGTTTGTCCTGGCTGAATGTCGGCAAAGCTCCCAACAATTGTCGTAAGATTAGATTCACGTGAACGCACCAAGCGTGCTACTGTGTAACCTGATTCTTGAGAGTAATAAGTCAGGCGCTCTACGACTCCCGATATTGTTTCATATCGGGGGGTTACGTTGGTTTGTTGTGGTACAGGTGTAGCAGACATTACTTTATGATGATATTTCAGGGTATGCGATCTGCGCGAATCTCAAGGGGAGACGCTGCGATCGCGTTACTCGCTTCGCTATCGCCTAGGATTTCGGAACTCTTTTCAACAAGCATTTTCATAGTAATTATGTACTATATAGCTGATTGGATCAATATAAACTAATGCCAAAGTCCAAAAACTTTGAAGAAAAATATCCAAATCTATGCCGCTTTGTAGAGGAAATTGGTTGGATTGAAATTGGAGAGAGCGAATATATTAACTCGTTTGTTAGAGCTTACTATGAAGGAGGCACCGTTTACCAGGGTAAGGGAAGTTACCCCAGTATGGAAGCAGCGTTGCAAGACTTAGATGCA
>CAZZVG010000373.1:0-6264 GCA_964657295.1 Iningainema sp.
ATGTTTACCTTGATCCCTATGAGGGAGCTAAGGCAGTTGTGGCAGAAGCAGCTCGCAATCTCAGTTGTGTAGGTGCTGAACCGTTGGCGGTGACGGATAACCTCAATTTTGCCAATCCAGAAAAACCTATTGGTTACTGGCAATTAGCCGAAGCTTGTCGCGGTTTGGCTGTTGGTTGTCGAGAATTGGCAACTCCTGTAACTGGCGGGAATGTGTCCCTTTACAACGAAAGTCTCGATCCGAATGGCAATCCACAACCAATTTATCCGACTCCAGTTGTGGGTATGGTTGGGTTGATTCCCGATCTTACTAAAATTTGTGGTCAAGCTTGGCTTGCAGAGGGTGATGTGATTTATCTTCTAGGATTGCCTCTTGAATCCGACGAAATCCAAAATCCGTCTGGAAAATCTGCCGTAGGTGCTGGCTCTTCCAAGCCACTTTCCGCAAAATCCAAAATCACTTTAGGTGGTTCGGAATATTTAGCAACTATCCACGGGACCATCGCAGGCAAACCGCCAGTGGTGGATTTTGAATTAGAACGCCGGGTGCAGCTTGTTTGCCGCGAGGGCATTCGTCAAGGTTGGATCTGCTCGGCTCATGATTGTGCTGAGGGTGGAGTCGCTGTATGTTTGGCAGAATGTTGCATCAGCAGCCATCTCGGTGCAGAAATCACATTGGAATTAGCAGGCAATATGTCCTCGCCTCGTTGGGATGAAGTGCTTTTTGGCGAAGGCGGTGCCAGAATTTTTGTTTCTGTGGGGTTAGCACAACAAGGCATTTGGGAATCTTATTTACAGGAAAATTTAGGTCAATATTGGCAAAAACTGGGCAAGGTAGGGAAGGCCGAAATTGGTTTACGGGTTTTAACTGCTGATAATCAAACCTTAATTGAGGTTAGCATTGAAGATATCAGCGATCGCTACTTCAATGCAATTGAAAGGCGTTTAGCTGTCCACAATACCACGGACGCTATTTAGGACTTTTTCGTTCCTCACCTCCTGTACGGGCAGGCAGGTTGAGCCAGATAACCTCCCTGTGCAAAATGAAAATTCCTCGGTAAAACCTGCCCCTACTTCTCACTTCCCACTATTAACTGCGATACTGTATTTAATGAGATGGTTAAAAATTTATTAAGAATTCTCTAACTATCCATATACAGAAAACTTGAGTGACTTGACACCCTCATCAGGAGCAAAACTACCATGATTCCTTATAGTCCCGACATATTGGATGATGGCTACACAACAGCGCATGACATTACCAATATAGGTGAAAATTGTCTGGACAAACCAGAAGAAGCTTGCGGCGTTTTTGGCATCTACGCCCCAGGGCAAGATGTTGCCAGACTTGCTTACTTTGGATTGTATGCTCTTCAGCATCGGGGTCAAGAGTCAGCTGGTATTGCTACTTTTGAGGGGATGCAACTACACCTACACAAAGATATGGGCTTGGTTTCTCAAGTCTTTAATGAATCAATCTTAAACCAATTGCGTGGCAGTATTGCTGTAGGTCACACTCGTTATTCAACCACTGGTTCCAGTCGCAAAGTTAATGCCCAACCAGCTGTCTTGAAAACCCGCTTGGGAATAATTGCCTTAGCACATAATGGGAATTTAGTCAATACAGTGGAGTTACGAGATGAGCTGGTTAAGCAAAAATGCAACCTAGTGACGACAACTGATTCAGAAATGATCGCATTTGCTTTAGCCCAAGAAATTAATGCGGGAGCAGACTGGCTATCAGGCTGCACTCAAGCGTTTCAGCGCTGTTCAGGAGCCTTCAGTTTGGTGATTGGCACTCCCGATGGTGTCATAGGTACCCGTGATCCTAATGGCATTCGCCCCCTTGTTATTGGCACCCTGGGTAACAATCCCGTACGTTACGTTCTTGCCTCTGAAACTTGCGGTTTAGACATCATTGGTGCTGAATATTTGCGGGATGTAGAACCAGGAGAATTAGTTTGGATTACTGAAAAAGGATTGGCTTCCTTCCACTGGAGTCAAAAGCCTCAGCGGAAGTTGTGTATCTTTGAGATGATTTACTTTGCCCGCCCTGATAGCCAAATGTGTAACGATAGTCTGTACAGCTACCGATTGCGATTGGGGCGACAACTGGCGAAGGAATCTCCTACTGAGGCGGATCTTGTTTTTGGGGTTCCCGATTCTGGTATTCCGGCAGCCATCGGCTTTTCCCAAACCTCTGGGATTTCTTACGGTGAAGGGCTGATTAAAAATCGTTACGTAGGGCGTACCTTTATTCAGCCCACACAAACCATGCGTGACATCGGCATTCGCGTGAAACTAAATCCCCTAAAGGGTGTGTTATTCGGCAAAAGAGTGGTGATTGTTGATGACTCGATTGTTCGGGGGACGACTAGCCGTAAATTGGTGAAAACTATCCGTGAGGCAGGTGCTACCGAAGTGCATATGCGAATTTCCTCTCCTCCCGTCACCCACCCCTGCTTCTATGGCATTGACACTGATACTCAAGATCAACTGATTGCTGCCACGAAGTCAGTAGAGGAGATTGCCCAGCAACTAGGAGTAGACTCCCTGGCTTATCTGAGTTGGAAGGGAATGTTGGAAGCCACAGGAGAAGATCCTCAAAACTTCTGTTCTGCCTGCTTTACAGGAGATTATCCTGTTCTCGTTCCTGAATTAGTCAAGCGTTCTAAGTTGATGTTAGAAAAAGCTACAGTCTAGCGTGGGATTGTGTTAGTCGTTAGCAGTTATCAGTAAATGACAACCGACTCACAAACCACTCGGTGTAGGTAAGTCGGTGAGAACTAACTCCTAACAACTAATTCAAACTGTCCAAACTAATGCGCGGATCGGCAGCTTTTAGCATTAAATCTGCTAGCAAGTTGCCGACAGTCAGGAGTACTGCACTCATGACTAAGCTTGCCAGTACTAAATATTGGTCTTTAGCCGTCACTGCTTGTAAAGTTAATCTTCCCAAACCGGGCCAATTAAAGAAAAATTCGGCAATGAAAGCACCACCTAGTAAACTTGCCAACTCAAAACCCAATAAGGTAATCAAGGGGTTAATCGCATTGCGGAGGGCATGGACGTAGATCACGCGGTTTTCAGGCAGTCCTTTAGCACGGGCTGTTTGGATATAATCTTGACGCAAGACATCCAACAATTCACCGCGAGTAATACGCTGCAAACCAGCAAAGCTTGTCACACTTAAGGCGACAGTGGGTAAAATCATGTGCCAGCCAGTATCGAGGATTTTCCCAAACCACGTCAGTTCATCGTAATCGATGCTTGTTTTACCGCCGACTGGGAAAAGAGGGGTCGTTATTTGGGCAAAAATGAGGAGTAATAGGGCAGTGATGAAACTTGGGAATCCCTGTCCGGTATAGCTAATAACCTGCAATATCCGATCAGCCCAGCGATTTTGCTTGACAGCAGCAATGATGCCTAAGGGGATAGCAATCGCCCAAGTCACAACTAATGAAGCGATCGCTAACAGTAAAGTTGCTGGTATTCGTTCCCATAACAGCGACGCGACAGATCGCTGGTAAACAAAACTCGTGCCGAAATCTCCTTTTGTGATGATTTGCCACAGCCACAGTCCATACTGTATGTGCCAAGGCTTATCTAAACCAAACTGGCGCTTGAGTTCATCAATTCGTTCTGGGGAGATTTTGGGATTTTGCCGGAGTGTGTCTACATAATCCCCTGGAGCCAATTTCATAATAAAAAACGATAGTGCTGATGCCAACAAGATAGTCAGTATCGCCTGCAATAGCCGTTTTATAATATAAATAAACGTTTCGTTCGTGATCAGTTTGCCCAACCAATCCCGACTAGCCTCCAAGGAAATTTTCGTTGTAGTCATTTGAAAGAGTGTCCTTTGTCCTTTTTTTTTGAAAAGTTAGTTGTGAGGATTTAGTTGTAGGTTTACTCATGACTACTACTTGCTTCCACTATCGGTCCTTCCTACGTTCCTATTAACCACATGCCGACTAACGACTAACTGTAACTAATATTCTACAAGGCTAATAATCGGCACATCTGGCAGATTTTTTCGTCCTTGTAAATCCCGTAGCTCGATAATAAATCCAAACCCTAACAGTTCTCCGCCTATTTTCTGTACGAGTTGTGCTGTTGCACCCGCTGTTCCACCTGTAGCAATTAAATCATCTACAATTAAGGCTGTTGCACCCGGATGCAAAGCGTCCTGATGAATTTCCAAACAGTCTGTACCATATTCCAGTGCATATTCAATCGAGTAGACTGCTCTTGGTAACTTACCGCGCTTGCGGACAGGAATAAAACCAGTTTCTAATTTATAAGCCAGCAGCGAGCCAAAAATGAAGCCTCGCGACTCCATTCCCAGAATGTATTCTGGTCTTAAATCGGCTTCAATAAATTTTTTGGCAAACAAGTCGATAGTGTAGTGCAATCCTTGGGGATCGCTCAGCAGCGTAGTGATATCCCGAAAGACAATTCCAGGTTGAGGAAAATCTGGAATATCACGAATCAGTGACTTCAAATCCATATGAAATTTTGGATGACTAGAGATGAGAGTTAGAGAAAATCAAATTGACTGTTGAGAGCAGAAATAGAGATACCATTCATGCACAGCCAGAAAGCATCGTACCGCGAGCGCGTCTGGTGAAAAATTAAAAATTTGTCTTGGCTCGTTAAACGAAGAGAAGTTGCGAGTCCAGTTTCCTACAAGTGCAAACTTGGGAGACGCAAATCGATGAGGGAACTCATTCGCCCTTCGGGTGACGCTCGTTCCGATGCTCCTGACGCTCGTCGCTACCGCTGACACTCGTTCGCGCAGCGTCTCCCCTTGGGAGAAGACTCGCTAACGCTACCGCTGTGCGGCAGACTTCACGCGCACTGGTGTTAGTTTTTGAGCAAAGACAAATTTAGCCGACGTAGTCCCCCGTAGCAGGTTTCTCGTTTGTAGAGGTTTTTACCGCGTTAGTCTACACTGGTTGTTTTGAAGTTGACAGACTGCGAGTGTTTGCGCGCATTGTCGGTAGATCCCAGAAGAAATCGTACAATATAATCTCATACACTCAAGTGTCAACTACCCTAACCTCTCTTCGGGAAGGTTAGGGCTTGAAAGAGAAAGCTTTCAAGGTTGACGATTATTAGAATCTACAAGAAGCTAGGGATGTGATGGTATGACTAACTGATAACTGAGGCAAGTCAACTTATGCTTTAAAAACTTTATTTTAGTATACGGAATCCTTTGTGTTGTAAGAGTAATTAATGTATATATCAGGGCAGTCCGACTCCCACAAGTCTAATTTTTTTTGGGCTTCCCTATCTTAAATTAGTTTTACTAGCGTGTATTACAGCCTTTAATGGTATTTATAATGAATGTCTCTGCCAGTTTAACACCGTTTAACAGTCCAACTCCTCAATCACTGCCGATGATTCTGGACACTTTACCCGATCCGGCAATTGACGGACAGCAATGCCCCCGTAGAAGCAGAGTGCAAATCGATCTGATTTTACTGGCAATTGAAGCACTGGATCTGGGTGGCTCTGAAGCCATCTTGACATTTGCTGAAGAGTTAGATCTTAAAGGAATTATTAAAAACCGAGTCAATTTATGGCGGATGCGTAGTACTAACCCGATGCGACGAGCCAATATCCGCCGTCCCTTATCGATTACAGAGGCAAAAGCTTTAGTCGTTATTGCTTGTTACATAGCGCGGCGGTTGACTGTAACAATCCGTCAGTTACTGATGATGTGTCAGCAACTGGATGAAAAACAGATCCCCCTGGAACAGAATCTGCGACTATCGAATTACCTTGAGCGTTTTAGAGCGCATTTTAAAAGCCGGATGAATCCCCGTCGTTCTGGTGTACTGGCATTAACTTCTGATGAGAAATTAGATGAGCTAGCGATTAATCTGCTGGGAAAATTGCTATTTTGTACTGGGACGACTGGAATGCAGCGGTTCTGGATTAGTCTTTTTGATGGTGAAGTGGAATGAATATTCAACGTAAGTATAGTTTACCTAATTGCACGCTGCTATTAGAGGGTTTAAGTGAAGTCACAAAAGCTGCTCACTTTCAAGAAATGCGACCGGAATTGTCAATATTGGTGAATGCAGAATGCTATCTATCTGCTTATCCTCAGCCATTGGCAGGAGGGCGAGAATTTTTTGAAAGTTTGGTCAGAGCCGTGAGTGCTTATGCTCAAGAATTTTTAAGTAATGTACCGAACCCGATAGCACAAAACTCTGAGTTGGAGTTAGTGCAGGTTCAGAAAATTGATAGCAACCGA
>CAZZVG010000374.1:0-6263 GCA_964657295.1 Iningainema sp.
GTCCTCGCACTTCGGTACATACAGCATCAATGGTGGGGGCGTTGAGGTTGAATTGGTTTACTAGAATTTCGACATGTCCGTTGAGGTCGGATGTCATTTCACCTAGAGCTTTTTCCCAAAGGGTACGTTGCTCTTGTTTGGTTGGTAGATGAACATTTAAGGTAATTAAGGGTCGTTGTCTTTGGCGAACGCCTTCGCGACTGGTGACAATTAGTAAACTTTGGATGTTCTCGATGATGTGGGTGATGGCGCTTTCTCTTTCTGGGTTGCTAATATCAATTTCAGTATCTAAAAGTAAAACTGAGTTGCTTAATTTTGCTTCCCGCTCCCATAACTGCAACAGGTTATTTAAATCATTTATTGCTGTTGGTATCGCCATTGCTGACATAACATGAACTTGCAGCCCTAATATTGCACTGGCTGACTTGGCGATCGCTTGCATACTAGCAGTATCATACCCACACAACTGTATAATCGGTAGCTTTAAATCTTCCTTGGCTTGCATCCAAGTTGCTGCAATCTGCTGTGCCAATTTTTGATGAGACGGTACTAATTCATTGCTAGGAGCAATAGGCGAAATCATTCCCCTGAGTTGTGCATCCGCAGATTCCACACCAATAAGGTAGTGCAAAACTCGCTCGTCAATCTGTAAAGGTTTGCTGGTAAGAGTTGAACCCGAACCAACTTCAATCAACCCCCAGCGACGCAATGCTCCATCAGGTGTAATAGCGCTCCAATGGGATTTTGGTAAAGCTGCAAATGCTAAAGCAAAGGTAGGATAAGTTAGTTGCTCATCTCCCTGAGCTTCTGCACAAAGCTTTGCTAGTGAAGATTTCAACTCAACTCCAGTGCATAACACTAATATATCCCGCTCAAAATCCGAAAGCTCAAAAATTGTACATAGTTGCTCCAATGCCGATGGAATAGGCATCTCTTCGATTTTGGATTTTGGATTTTGGATTTTAGATTGGGGATTTTGTTCTACTGGCTGGTCTTGTAAACGAGCTATGTATTTTTCTAAATTTTCAGAGACAGAAGCTATTGCAGCCATTAAATAGCGACGGTTAAGCTCTTGCCAACTGTCGTTAGGAATTTTATTTTTTTTGTTTTGAGTTAATAGCATTGCATTTATATTCCTGAATAATCCTAATATTTCATCTAAGGCTTTTTCCCAAAGACTACGTTGCTCTTGTTTGGTTAGTAGATGAACATTTAAGGTAATTAATACCATTTCGCTTTAATTGGGCTACAAATGTTGTTGGTAGGGGCACAACGCCCGTTGTGCCCCTACGACCATTTCATGTGTAGTCAAATTTTTGCGAGTTGGTATAAATGACACTTTCTTTGGCAAATTTCATGAATACTCAGATCTTGCACCATTCTCAATAAGACCTAAAAACCGGGTTTCTCAACGACCAATAAAGGGCTTCAGCCTTCAATATTTGCACTCGTCCCCGGTTTTTGATGCTGGTGCAAGATATCAGAATAGCTATTATATCCAGTGTGAACCGCATCGAACTTACCCTCTCTTACCACTTGTTTAAGCGTGCGTTTAAAGGCTTCACCTTTGATATTTCTTGGGTCGCGCAATGTCAGCGTAATATTTGGCATAGAAGTGTTTTTAAAATCCTCTTCTGTGAAATTTTTTTGGTCCATATCCAACACAGCATAAGCGTGCAAGACGCGAATATCACCATGAGGTTGATCGCTAGGGGCTGAAGGTTCTTTTATTTTGTTGGCAATCTGTTTCATCATGCCTTTCTTGGCGAATATGCCAGTAGAAAGTGCTGCGGCTTTGTGGCCTTCTAGCGCAGTTTTTAGTTGTTTGTAAATTTTCCATTCACTTGATAATTTGAATGGCAAAGAACTACCTTCACCAGTAATAGCCTTGATAACCTCTCCTAATTGTCCCATTGCCGACTCTGCATATCCACCTTTGCTTGCCGCCCACGCTTTTTGGATGAAAGCAGGCCAAAGATAGCTCTTGTCATCAATTTTGCCACCATAAACTAGCTGTCCTTCGTCATTAAGCAGCAGGGATTTATCTACAGTAACCTCTCTTTGCTCTAACGGCTTTGTGATGTCATTCGTCCCAAAGTGAAACGTTACCATAACTTTATTTCCCTCAACTTTGACCATATTGAAAATGTGTTCTGGTTTTTGTTTTGCTATTGCAATCAGTGCAGCTTGTAAATAGCAGTCAGAAACACCTGCTTGGTATACATCTTCTTGTTTTATTCCATCCGGCTGGTCAGGTAAAATTTTTACTTGATTTGTTCTAGTTTTATTTATCTCATCTAAAGATTTTTGTTCGTTACTTCCTAGCTGAACGTCATTTTTTGCAATCAATGCTTCAATTGTTTCCATGCGCTCATTTTCTGACTTATCACTATTCCATGTATAATACTGAATTTTATACATTTCATTTTGTTCTCCTATTATTTTAAATTTTTTGTCTTTATCAATAATGCTACTTTCCTGGGTAGTTTTACTTTTTCCTTTACCGTCTTTTGTAGTTCTCTCAATCGTAACTTTAGCTTTTTTGCCTACTAATGAATCGGGTTTTTTTAAACCTTTATCAAGAACTTGATCTTGATCTTGATCAAGATCAAGATCTATTGTAGACCGCGTTGAGTTAGTAACACCTGGTCGATTGCTCGGACCCGCCTCAGTAGTTGATCGAGTCTGCGATTTTATTGATTCTTGTGAATTCCTTTTTTCCCGTTCCATAGTTTTACCCCTTATCTCGTAATCCAAAATCTAAAATCAAAATTGAGACAACTACTATCCAATCACGACCATTGGATGAATATATTGCTCATAAGTCTCGCTATCCGGGTTAGTATCTACATATAAAGGACTTTCCGCACCATCTACCTGTACGCGCACTAAATAATCTCCAGGCTTGACATCACAGATGGGAAACACAACTACGTTGGCATCTTCATTGCGAGAGTGGGCGGTAAAGATGTATGCTGCTGGATTGGAGAGCGATCGCTCGTTCAAAAACAATAACACCCGCTGCCCAACACCAACTGTTAAATCAACTTCCACGCTCACCTCTGCTGAATAAAACCCATCCCCGTTATCCTCTAATTCTTCTACTTCCACCTCTACAATTGTGGGACATAACACAAATGGGACTACGTTAGACCCGATAAAACGCTCCGGGTCAAGTCTTGTACGTCTTGGGATCAAATGCAATACTTGCAAACTTTGTACGCCAGCCCTTAGCCAATGCACTTCCTCTGTTGGCAATAACGATAAATCCAACAGAATCTCCTTGTCATCCACCTTTTGTGGTCGTAGCTTGCACTCACCAATCCTGATTTGCGGCATGATTTGTGAGCGTTCCCCCTGCAATTGCTTACCGCGAATTACCAAGCTACTGCTAGCTACAATCGGCTGATTCGCCCCAGCTTCTGACACCACTTGTGAAACCATCGCTTGAGTGGGATTAGTGTAAAATTCTATACGCCGTACAGGCAATGGTCTGCTACTCGTTTTATTGCCCTCAATGAATACAGCACTGCCCTGGCAAGCAAAGGATAACGCATAAGGAGATTGGAAAAACGCTGACCACAATTGCGATAGCTCTTCCTTATTTATCATACTTGGAACTATGGTGACTCGCTCCAGTTGCTCAGGCAGAGTAGAACCTGCCAAAAAACTAAAGGTTGGGTTATCTACTGTCTCCCGAATGATCTCCGGCGTTAAAATTGGGTAGTCAACAATGGTACGCACCGTACTACCTAGTAAGCGTTGCGGTTCCAACTCCACCTCATTGCCGTAAAAAGTCATTAAGTAGTATAGGTCTAGCCCTACTTGAGCCTGCTTGATTAAGTCTCCTTTGGGGCGACGGGTGCGTGAGTCAAAGTTGCGCCACGCAGAATTGGGAGAAGCTTGGTACAAATAAACGTTAACCCCTACCTCTGGCGTGTTATTCCCAGAAGCGTCAGGTCGAACTGTGGTGACTCTTGCTCCAGGCAAGTCTACTTGTATAGCAGACTGTAAGATTCTTTGTAAGGTTGCAGTTACAGTAGCGATCGCTAAGTGATTGCTCATTGCTCATACTCTTTGATTTTTATGGGTAAGTGCTAATTATTGATTACTGATCGTCAAAGGTTAATTGCCAAAATTTTCGGAAAATTCGCCAACATAGAAAACTACAAAGCCAAGTTACAGCTTTTCGGATAGTGGATAAATTAATCTTCAAAATGCCGCCAAACTGGCGATTCAGCTTATGAGACGAAGCATCTGGTGCTAAAAGCCAAAATTTTTGGCATCTTATCCGAAATACTGCAACTTGCGTTTGTAGTTTGATTTGTTCCTGCATAAATGAGATGCGACCCTGTCACTGGAAGCATCTGGTGCTAAGAGCAAAAATTTTTGGCACCTTATCCGAAATACTGAAACTTGCGTTTGTAGTTTGGTTTGTTCCAACAAAAATTGAGATCTAATTCACACTACCAGCCGAATTCCCACTTAAGGAAAACCCTATATGGCGAGACTTGATTACTTTGCCCCTGGCGTCTACGTAGAAGAAGTTAACCGTGGTAGTCGTCCGATAGATGGTGTACAAACTAACATTGCTGGCTTTGTTGGTTTCACCGAAGCCATACGCAATGGAGCCGAAATTGGTCAACCAATTTTAGTAACCTGCTGGAACCAGTACCTGGAATTCTTTGCCAAGGAAAATTCCGATGGATTCACAGACTTCGACGCCTATCTACCCTTTGCCGTTCATGGCTGGTTCTTAAACGGGGGTGCTCGTTGTTGGGTAGTTAGTATTGGCACCCAACTACCCAAACCTGCCCAACAAACTAACCAACCAGGTCCGGACTCGACGGCGCTGACGGTAAAAACCTCAGGAAAGCGTGAATCTCTACAGTTCATGCTTAAGCCACAAGAAGTAGAAAATGGTCCAGTCAATGTAGAAATTTTTCCGGGTGAGCCGAAAACCTCCACCCCAGAAGACCCAAATGCCGTAGCACCTGTGCCTGCTGAATTCTTTTCAGTTGTGGTCAAGCGGGATAAGCAAGAACTAGAAAGGTACGAAAACCTGACCATGGATTGCAACGTTCTACCAGAAATGGGAGACTATGTGGCGACCAAACTTCAGGAATCTCAAGTTGTCGATGTTATAGACTTGACACAAAAAGGACTCCCCCTAGCCCGTCGTCCTATAAATGGTGAATTTGAGGTCAGTTCTCCCCCTGTTTTACCGACCCAAGAAAATTTGGCGCGATACGTGCAGGGGGTACGCGATGACCGTAGCGGTATCCAAGGGCTATTCGAGATTGACGAGATTACCATAGTCGCCTGTCCGGACTTAATGAAGGCTTACCAAATTGGTCTGCTGGATGAAGATCAAATTCACGGCATTATGGAGCTGATGATCAGCCTCTGCGAAAACTCCGCTCCCAATCCCCCCAACCGGATGGTAGTTCTGGATACACCCCCAGACAGAGTTAGACCCCAGCAGGTGGTTAATTGGTTGAACAATGACTTCCAGCGTCGTTCCATGTTTGCGGCTCTTTACTATCCTTGGATTAAAGTCCCCAATCCCCGAAAAAACGGAAAACCAATTTTAGTCCCTCCTTGCGGTCATATGATGGGTGTTTGGTCGCGCAACGACGAAACACGAGGTGTCTACAAAGCACCAGCCAACGAAACTCCTCGCGGTGTTATCGGCTTGGCTTACGACTGCAACTTCCGCGAACAAGAGTTGTTGAACCCCCAAGGTATTAACTGCGTCCGCACTTTCCCTGGTCGAGGTATTAAGATCTGGGGCGCAAGGACACTGGTAGAACCAGAGAATACGGAGTGGCGCTATATCAACGTCCGCCGTCTGATAAGCTATATCGAAAAATCTCTAGAACTAGGCACTCAGTGGGTGGTGTTCGAGCCAAACGATCAAGATTTGTGGGCAAGGGTGCGACGTACTGTAAACAACTTCCTCGAACGTCTCTGGCGGGAAGGTGCATTGTTTGGCGCAGCACCTGAACAGGCGTTCTACGTCAAGTGTGATGAGACAATCAATACCCCTGACACGATGATCCTGGGACGATTATACGTAGAAGTTGGCATTTGCCCAGTTCGACCTGCCGAGTTTGTCGTCTTCCGCATCAGTCAGTGGACTGGTAAGGATGAAGAATAAATTGGCTAATCGCTGGTTAGTGAGCCAGCGCTGCAGGAGGGTTTCCCTCCGTAGGCGACTGGTGAACCCGAAGGGTGGTTAGTGGTTAGTAGTAATTTTTAAC
>CAZZVG010000375.1:0-6263 GCA_964657295.1 Iningainema sp.
GCTTAAGAGCGACCTGCAATGCTTGTTTTTTTTGTGCATCCTGCTCGACAAAAGGAAGTTTGATTTTTGGATTGTAGCGTATACGCTTGAGATGATTATGACGATCTAGCGTCACAATAGAATCTGAAGCAATAAGATTGATATCGTGGCTCATGTACTGATAAGATACAATACAATTTTGCAATAAATTGAGAGTTGGCGGTGCTTCACTTTTCATTCTGTCAACCAGCCCCAGACCATCTACAAAAATTATTTCGCAGGGTGAAGTACTTTTTTCGAGACATTGAACCAGTTTAATACCTGGTGGGTCGTAATTAAAAGCTCCATCGGTATGAATATGTGTTTCATCATAGTGCAAATGACTTGATGGTTTAATTTCGATTATGTCCCCAAAAATACTCTGCCGAAGATATGAAATGCGGTGCATAAGTTGAGCTACTTGAGCTTGACTCGGCTTGGCACCAATCACTTTACATACTCCGACTTGTGCCAGATGTTCAACCAAATGCCTTAATCCAGCATCTGTATTTAGGACACTTTGATAATCAACAATTGGTAAATCATTAGTCCAGTATCTCCGTTCATCTACTGGCACGAAGTTTTCAGTGTTAAGCATTTCCCATAGCCAATGACCGGAAAAATAACTTGTATGATTATCCTGCCATTGAATTATCAATCCTGCGTCATCAGTATCCACAACGACTTTTTCCCATTTAAATTTATCCCATCCAATGAATGCATCGTATTCTCTTTGTGCTGTAGAAGTAAAACACGAACTACATTGACAGTGATCTCGCAGCCACATCCATGGGAAGTCTATGGCATCTAAATTGGGGATAAAATAAACTTCAATTCCCTTGTCACTAGTATTCCAAGATTGAACTTGAATTTTTTGAGATGATGAAGATAATTGCAATTTTTCAGCAGAATTCATAAAATTTACACCTCTGCGTTTTCTCCAAGATCAAGTTTCATGCTTTGCTGATAAAAATTGGCTTCAGTTGTGGCATTGGGCGAGTTGTACTCTCTGGCACAATACCATTACGCAAGGCTAACAATAATCCCGCAGCTTCCATGTAGCTATTGACACGATATATCTTTCTGCCTAGAGTCTCATCAATTTGCAGTCTTTCCGGGGTGATGTTATACTTTGTAGTGTTATCTTTGACTAAGACTATCGGAATACCTTGGTCTAAAGAAGCCAAGAAAGGAATATTCCCTACAGTTGTCTCTGGCATCACTACTGCCGAAATATTTTCTACAGAAATTCTGGTTTCTCCTGCTGCTATAGGAGTATCAAATTTCACCGGACGAGGGGAATTGATTAACCCATTCAAAGGTGAACAAACATAAGCACTAGAAATTAATTCCGCTCCATCTCTGGGATCTACCAGTTTCCCAAATCCTGTATGTTCCCACTCTAATAATAAGGGGGCATGAGCAGCAGTAAAGGGATAGAAATTAGTGAGCATATGAGTCATAATTGCTTCTGCGCCGCCCCAAGGATTGGGAATGGAATCGCCTTTATAATATCGCTGTCGAATCTCATCCTCAACCATCAGGGTTGTCATTAGCACTACTGCACGGGTTGCGCTTGTTTCGACAATATCTAAAGCCTGCATCAATTCGTCAATGCCTTTAAATTCTCCAGACGCATTACCGTATTCAGAATAGGTGCATACGGTTTCAATTTTCCCGCCCGTCACGATCACCGGATCAATATTAATTCCTCCCACGGCTCGCAATCCATTGAGAGCGTTGAGGACATTATTTAAAAATCTTTCATCTCTGGGCTTTTCTATAATTGCAGCGACGGTTTTCCGTTTTTCTGGAACCAGTCCAATATTACCTAGTAAGAGATGGCAGATTAAATTTCCTTCTAAATAAAGAACGTTATCATGAGCATAATAAATGTCGGATGCGGTAACGGCATTTGGATTAGTAATTAAGTAGTCACAAGCTGTGGCTAAAAGATTAGTACTGGGGGTGGCATCTCCAGCAAATCCGCCAATTTCTGCCCGAACTCCTGTCGGAATAATACTGACAGCTACGAAGGGTTTTGCAGACGCAACTTGGCGAATATTAATATCTAATAAAGAAGGCCAAACGGGTTGTTTTTGGGTTTGAATAAAGCTACATTCAAAGGTTAGCCTGTTTTCCTGAACTGCTGTTAATATAAGTCTGATGGGAATTCCTGGTAGGGGCAACTCTGCAATTATGCGAGCAATTTTGCTCCATGTTCGCTTCGCAGGAGTGCATTCTATTTCAAAATCCTTGGTAAAAACTTGTGACATTATTTTATCTAACTGTTGAACTTTAGAATTCCGAAAACTCAAAAAGCAATCATTGAAGGATATTACTCATTGAATATGAGTAATATATTCGGTTACTGAAAGATATTTTAAAAGCATCTGTTATGATGTCATGTTGTTAGTGTAGTTCCTCTGTAGAAACCACAAAAAAAAGTGTAATGAAGCATCTCAGTTGGCTACAATTATACTAAATTTTGCGCTCTACTCTATTCCGATCATAATGGCACCTTTATGCTTTCTTCGACTTTTTTTGCTACACTCTTTTCTGTTTTTTATATTCTCGTATTTTGGTATTCGCTGTCAACTCTCCTGACCAAAATAAGTAAGGGCGAAGGAGGATGTAGGGAAAATCATTTTTTCTATGTGCAAGCTTTACGTGATCGCCTTTTGGAAAAAACTTTTTGGTTTACTAACAATCGCTTAGTCGCGGACTTGGCTGTCGATCATTTGCTACTCTCGTCCACTCTCTTAATCGGTCATGCATTTTCACCCACGTCCCAACACGAGCGCATTAGCACTGAGATCTTTTTTACTGTATTACCGACTTTTCAAACATCGTCTTAAGACTCGGCACTCCAACCAAAAGTTCACCACTTTTCGCTGCTCCATCTAAGTCTGTGCTTTCCTGTAATAGTGGGAGTTCTGAATCACTTTCATCAATCTTAGGAGCAGTCAGAATCACAACTATTCCGACTAGCACCATTGCAGCGCCAATGAAACCGCGAGTCTCAAAAGTCTCACCGAGTAGCAAAAATGCGAAAATTGCCCCGAATACAGGTTCTAAGGCTAACAATAGTGACGCTTCGTAAGCACTTATCCAGCGCTGTGCCAATACGTGGAGCAACATGAGTACGCCAGTGGCAAATACGCCAAGGTAGATAAGTAAACCTAAATTTGTTTGAATTGCTTCAAGTTGCTCAGTTAGTTCGGGGGCAGCCCACAATATGCTTAACACTGCTACAACCCAAAGCTGAATTGTAGTGAATGGCAAGGGTGAGTGGAGTGGCGAAAAAAACTCAAGCACAATCATGTAAGCGGCGTCACACAGAGCAAAACCCAACAACCAAAAGAAGCCGATCGCAGGCTCTCCAATCTCCCAAGACATAACCCCAATTCCGCTGAAAGCAAGTATTGCTGCTAGTACAGCCCTCACAGATAAGCGCTTGCGGAACAGTAGCTCAAACAGGGTTACAAACACCATATTCAGAGCGAAGAAAAATGAAGCCCGGTTTGCTGAAACTGTTTCCAGTCCAATCGTTGCCGTCGCAAAAATAGCGAAAAGTAACAATCCAAGGATTGCCCCATCACGCACTAGGCTGAGATTTATGTTACGAACGAATGGGGTGAGAATTATTGCCCCTATTGTGAAGCGAATTGCAAGTAGCGTGGCAGGTGAAAGGTCGGTTATTAGCTGCTTGACTACCGCAGGGATAGTTCCTAAAATTATAGTAATAATAAAAATTAACAGAATACCTAGAATGTATCTGTTAGTTTCTGTGATAAACTTCGCCATCAACTACTTTGTAAAATTTGGAAAAAATCGAGTCTTCTGTTGAAATTTCATCAGCATTAATCTGCTTGTTACTCGACATCAATCAAGGTTTAATGAACATTCGAGCAAACCTTTGATCTGGAGATTGAGTAAAAATTGAATAGTTTGACTAATTGATCAGTTTTTAGCTCTAGGCACAAAATCAGTGTATCGAGCAGACTGACAATTATATTGAAGCGATAAACTGTAAGCGTCTGCGCTCCGCGTAATCGCCAACTTCACAATCGAACCTCAAGCCGCTACCAATATGCATTGACCTCCAAATCTGAATAGCAACAATACTGCTATATTCACAGTAAATATTATATCAAGGTTTTCTAAAAACTTAACTTCAATTTCCCCAGTTTCCTACATCCCGTAGCAAGATTGATATGAGGTGTTGAGGAAGAAAATCAGACAAGAAACAAGGAAAATATAACTTGAGCTAGATTTTAGCTCAAATGAATCACCCCAAACAACTCACTGTTCGTTTTTGAATCTATGAAGTCTTATCTAGCCGCAGCTATTCAAATGACTAGTGTGCCAGATCTACAAAAAAATTTGGCACAAGCAGAGGATTTAATCGATTTCGCCGTACGTCAAGGTGCGACATTGGTAGGGTTGCCAGAAAATTTTTCCTTTATGGGCGAAGAAAATGAGAAACGCGCCCAAGCCCAGGCGATCGCCACCGAATCGGAAAAATTTCTCAAAACAATGGCTCAGCGCTTTCAAATTACCATTTTAGGTGGAGGCTTTCCAGTACCAACAAACAGTAGTGACAAAGTCTACAATACGGCATTACTGATTAACCCTAACGGTGAAGAACTCACTCGCTACCACAAGGTACATTTATTTGATGTTAACGTCCCTGACGGCAACACCTATCAAGAATCTAGTACTGTGATGGCTGGTACGCAACTACCCTATGTCTATTTCTCACCCGAACTCGGTAATATCGGGCTTTCTGTGTGTTATGATGTCAGGTTTCCTGAACTTTACCGACATTTATCACAAAAGGAAGCAGATGTCGTGTTTGTGCCTGCGGCGTTTACTGCCTATACGGGTAAAGATCACTGGCAAGTCTTGCTACAAGCGCGTGCGATTGAGAACACCTACTATATCATCGCCCCTGCACAAACCGGACTGAATTATGCCCGTCGCCAAACTCACGGACATGCAATGATTATCGATCCGTGGGGAATGGTTTTAGCGGATGCAGGTGAACAACCGGGAGTGGCGATCGCGGAAATCAACCCAGTCAGGCTTGAACAAGTTCGCCGTCAAATGCCTAGTCTGCAACACCGTGTCTTCTAGCACATAAAATAAAAAACCGGGGAACCTAAGTTATACCCGGTTAAGTCATGCAAGTAAGAGAATCCTCAGTTATGTAGGGGCACACTTTTACAGTGTCCCTATTTACTTATACAAAATTAAACAACGGCGGTTTTCTTGGTGATGGCGTTCAGTTCACCTTTAGCATACTTAGCAGCAAAATCGTCTAGAGAAACCTGTTTGATCTTGCTTGCATTGCCAGCACTACCAAATTGTTGATAGCGATCGCTACAAACCTTCTGCATGTACTTAATCGAAGGCTTCAGGAAGTGACGGGGGTCAAATTCTTTTGGATCGGATGCCAAAGCTTCACGAACTGCTGCTGTAATTGCCAAGCGGTTATCTGTGTCAATGTTCACCTTACGAACACCACTCTTGATCCCTTTTTGGATTTCTTCTACAGGTACACCATAAGTTTCCGGAATTTGACCGCCATACTTATTAATTAAAGCGAGCAAATCTTCAGGTACTGAAGAGGAACCGTGCATCACTAAGTGGGTGTTGGGCAAACGGCGGTGAATTTCTTCAATCCGGCTGATGGCTAAAATTTCCCCAGTTGGCTTGCGGGTAAATTTGTAAGCACCGTGGCTGGTGCCTATAGCCACTGCTAACGCATCCACTTGAGTTTGCTCTACAAACGCAACTGCTTCGTCTGGATCTGTCAGTAGTTGGTCGTGTGAAAGTTTACCTTCTGCACCGTGTCCATCTTCTTTGTCACCCATGCCTGTTTCCAAAGAACCCAAGCAACCAAGTTCACCTTCAACGCTAGCACCCACAGAGTGAGCTACTTTCACCACTTCACTAGTAACGCTAACGTTGTACTCGAAGCTTGCCGGGGTTTTGGCATCTGCTTCCAAAGAACCGTCCATCATTACACTGGTGAAGCCATTACGAATCGCAGAGTAGCAAGTTGCCGGACTGTTACCATGATCTTGGTGCATGGTAATCGGAATCTGAGGGTATGTTTCTACTGCTGCCAAAATCAGGTGGCGGAGGAAGTTCTCACCTGCGTACTTACGAGCGCCACGAGAAGCTTGCAAAATTACGGGGCTATCTGTCTCTAGAGCAGCTTGCATAATAGCTTGGAT
>CAZZVG010000376.1:0-6255 GCA_964657295.1 Iningainema sp.
TGCAATCAACCATTAACCATCAACAATTAACCGAACATAAAGAGATTATCTAGAGTTAACCCGCCCTACTTCTTACCTCTCTGATGTGTCTGCCACAGAGGATACTGAGTAATAAACATGATATTTAAGACTGTTCCACAGTCTCCTGGTAAAGATCCCAAGACAAAGGGCTGTAGATGGGGAGGAAATAAGCCAATCGCGGATGGATGGAGTTGCCGCAAGTCGTGCGATTCGATATCGTTGACTCGCTCTACCACCAAACCGACAGACTGGTTATTCACTTGAACCACCAGAGCCAAAGGAGAACCTGCCACAAAACTCAGAGGTGGATAGCCCACAAGATGGTTTAAGTCAACTAACCAGAGCATTTCTCCCCGCCAATTGCCAATTCCCAAAACACAACCGGGCATTTCCGGTACAGGTACAATCTGTGCTATGTCCAGACTGAGAATTTCTCGAATTTGTTCTAAAGGGATTAACGCACTGTCTTCGCGACCAAGGGGAAAGCGGAGCAACCGAGATAACTCAGAAACGTGAGTTTCCGGGGAAAGTGGATCTAAACTCAACACATCAAGCTCAAGCGAAGTCAGCATAAATCTCCGTTTTTAAATGCCAGTCAGTTTTTGAATTGTTTGTAGCAGTGTAAGCTTATCTACTGGTTTTGGTATATAAGCATCGGCTCCCAGCATTGAACCCCAGAGTTTATCCACATCGGTTCCTTTGGTTGAGCAAATCACCACTGGAATTTCTTGGGTACTTTTATTAGTCTTGATTTCGTGGCAGAGTTCAAACCCGCTTTGTCCCGGCAAAATCACATCGATAATCATCAAATCTGGTTTTTGCGATTGGAGTTTTATTAAAGCTTCCTCACCACTGGTAGCACTAATTACCTTCAAACCTGCCTGAGCGAGGGTACGGGTGAGCATCTCGGTTTCTGTCAAGCTATCTTCCACTAAAAGGACTGTAATCATAAACTTTTTTAATGCTCTACTTGTGGAAGGTTCTGGCTTTTTGACATAGTCCGAATTTTTTGTGTATGCACTCCGATTGTTTTGGTTGCTAAATACCTGTGGGCAACTCTCAGCACCTTTTCTCGCTCAATGGGCTTTGCTAAAAAATCGGTGGCACCGACCATCCTTGCTCTCACCCGATCTACAATTCCGTCATTACTTGTAAGAATAATTATTGGTGTGTCCTTGAAAGCTGAAATGCGCCGAATTTGAGAGCAGATTTCGTACCCATTGGCAATAGGCATGACTAAATCTAAGAAAATCAAGTCTGGTTTTTGCTCTAGTAATATCAGCAGTGCTTTCACTGGATCCTGAATATTGATGAACCGATAGCTAGCTTGAGTGAGAATGTTACTCATTTTTTGGCTATCGTTCTGATTGTCATCAATACAGGCTACTAGGGGAGCTGGAGCCATGGGGGGAGGATCTTGGGTTATCACTTTCTCCCGTTCTCCCTGTCTCTTCTCCTCAATCCTAAAGTCCTCAATCTCAATCAGTTTGATCGCGCCAATATGAATGTAATGTACGACTGATTGGGTGAGAGGCAAAAGCTTCTGTTTTAATTTTTGCGCTAAATCCCTTAAACTCCAATTGCCATCTGCCATAGAGACAAAGTTGCTGTATGCAGCTGCGGAGGTTCGCTGTCGCAATTCTTCAGTTTGCAGGACCACAGGACTCAAATTTGGAGAATATTCTGCCAATCCTGCGTTCACCCAAGTTTCCCAATTATGCATTGCTTGCTGCCAAAGGTGCAGACCGGGAAGCAAAACTAATGGTGAATTTAGTGGATCTGTGGTATCATCTGGAGTTAGCCTGTATATCAGTTCCCTCTCGCTCGTATAATGACGGTTTAACTGTTCTGAATACTGTTGAATATCAAACAGAATCTCCTTTATCTGACCTGCAACGATCGCCGCCATCTGCTCTTGCTGGATTTGCCCCTTTTTTACCAGGATTGTCAAAGCATGATAATCCCAAAACTTACCCGGTATTGATTTTCCCACATTATATGTAGGAAGTTCAGGACAGTGAACAGACACATGGCGACACCAGAAGCGCTGCGGATGCACTGAAGTTGTACAGCTAGTTAAACTACCTTGGTGGAACTCTAAACTCCACGACCGCAACAATTTCAGTGCTTCAACATCAAAGTCTAAATCTAACCGACCCGTAAACCGCTTTTGGCTGCAAACGAGAATCAGCTTTGTCATTTTCTCTGTGGAAACTAACTGATGAGTAGTCATGCGTTCTTGAATGAGAATACGCTATTTTTTAAAGCACAAATCACAAGCTAACTGCCCTACGTGACTTCTGCAACGAAAGGTACTGTTTAGCTATATTAGATTTTTACTAAATTAAAATGAAACCTAGCGAGCTTAAGTATATAAACAAAAAGTGATGCCAGCAAATAATATACTCATATCACTACCCTGATGTGTTTACTTGACTGTTGATATGGTTTATATTATACTCCGTAGACCGCATTTAAACTTAGATTTTATACGGTCTATTTATGATAATATCTTATAGTTAGCTTTCGACAAAAAATCTCTAACATAACTATATCTTATAATCTTGATGAGATGTTAGTATCACAAATTTCAATTAGCAAAGTTCTTCAGTTGAAAGGCTTGTCTTCAGACTAAATCGTAGAATCAAAGTTTCACCGCCAGTAAAAATGTGATTAGTATTATTTATATATAGTCATCTAGAAAGATTCTTGAAAGCATAAACCAGTTTTTTGAGAGAGTGTGAGTTTTCTCACTTCGCCCTAGATATCAGCGCTGAAGCGCAACTACAAGCCTTTACATCAATTCATATAGTTTGGTTTTTCTGTATCGATCTACTTACTGTTTGCCATCGTACACTCATCTATTTGGACTCTCATACTGATTTTTTCCAAACAATTGTATTAAATAATACCTTATTCAATTCTTTTCTGAAGAAATCAGCACTTCATCCTGTTTTGAGTAGTAGGTATACCATAGAAAAGGGATTTATGGCAATTTTTTGTGATGAAAACATTAGTATCTTCTTACCAAGAAATTAAAGAAAAGCTGAAATCTCAACTTGAAGCCATAGAGACAACTGAACAAATTGTCAAGATACTTCAAGATGAATTTAGCAAGCTAGTAGACTTTAATGGTGACTACATTCTTAGCTTGACACCACGGCAGGCACGCCTTGCGACTGTCATGTTAAACGATCTCAATCAATACACTAGCATTTTGGGATTAGCCAAATTGCAAGATTCTACGCCAAAGGCTTCCGAAATATCCAACAGCAATGGCTGGAGTGATTTAACCTCTAATATTTCGCCGTTGACAAAAATTTTTCAGACAGAAAAGAATTTGCAGGCGTTAACACGACAAGTACAGATAAGCCGTGATATGATAAGTAGCTTACTTGCTGGTGGTGTGGCGGGAACGCTGGCAGGGGGGTATTTGTGGGGATTAGTAGGCGCAATTACAGGCGGGGCGATCGCCAAAATAGTTCAGCCCAAGAAGTCACCTGATAACACAGATATTCCCATATTACCGGAATCTCGTCAAAATGAGATTAAGATAGGTATAGATATTGATCAATTACTGGATCATCTCTATCAAGCTTTTCAATCAATTGATATGACTGTTGCCGCCTATGGCGCAAGAGAAGAAAAAGCACTTCAACCAGGTCTAGAAAACGATCTAGACTTGTTAGAGTACTTACAAGACTTGATGGCAGATGCGCTGGATGAACAAACTCAACTTCCCATTGTGATACGTAGACGCATCGAACAGGCTGCAACAATTTTGAGACACTACGGAATACAAGCACGAGTTTATCAATCTAGTGAGGAACAGGATTTGGGAATGTTCTACTTTGAACCAAGTCTCGATCCGGAAATCACAGATTACATTACCCTGAAGCACGCCTTTGTTAAAGATGATCAAGTACTCTTGCCAGGTTACGTAATTGAACCTCCGGAGCGATCGAGCAATTAGCCATTAACAATTAACAATTAACAATAATGCAAGATTATCACGATATTAAAATTATTGGATTTGATTTGGGACACGGAGAAACAGCCCTTACCTGGGTGCGTGCAGATAATCAAGAGACAACTCCTCAAAGTCTGCTGATTAACAATAGGAAAAGCCAAACAACTGCCATTGCCCATCATCCAAAAAAAGGAATTATCTTTGGGGAAATGGCATATTTGCTGCCTGATGTCACTATTTTTGAAATCGCTTTTAAGAACAGGCAATTTCAGGACATAGTGTCAAAAAAAAATCTGAAAGACTTTGTGAATGCAGTCTACCAATATTTGATTGAGACAAACCAAATTCAACTTGGAGATAACAACTACTTTTTCATCGGTTGTCCATCGGGATGGTGGCTGGAAGAAATCGAGAGTTACAAACAACTCCTGAGCGAAAATTGCTTGCCAAATGCAACTGTAGTCAAAGAGTCACGCGCTGCTTTGATGCACGCTAAAGAAAGTGGCATATTTACTATAGAAGAATTACAAAAGTCTGTGCTGGTGATTGATATTGGTTCTTCCACCACAGATTACACGCTTGTTAAGGGGATGTCTGATACCCCAGTAGATTTCGGATACGACTTGGGTGCATCCCTGATTGACAAAGAAATTCTTCAGAAAACGTTGGCATGTCACAGGCAATATCGGGAGGGACGCGAAGAGATTTTACGACTGGGAGAACTTCTGAGTGATGAAGAAATTTTACAACTGGAAGAAATTTCGCAGTTAGAAAAAATTTTGGAGCAAAACCCGTTATATAAAAATCGCTGCGAACTCCGATGTCGCAAGGCAAAAGAAGAGTATTTTAACTATTATGAGTCTTACGAAGAAACCATCGTTAATGTTGGAAGCGAAGATATTCAAAGAAAATTTAAGTTTATGCCTTTAGTTAATGGCAAAACTATGAATGTCATCCTCAGCCAACCGCTACCAGCACTAGGTGATAAAAGTTGGCGTGATGCTTTTGGCAATCAATTAGAGGAGATTGCTCAAAAGTTGGAGAAGCAAGATATTCAACCTAGTGCTATCCTCCTGACGGGTAGTGCTTCCAAAATGTGGTTTGTGATGGAAATCTGTCAGCAGGTATTTCCCGATTTACCCTGTAAAAGAGATGGAGAACCCGAACTTTCTATTGCCAGAGGGTTAGCACGTTGGGGACGGGTGTATATTCGCACCTCCTGGTTTACCGAAGAAATCAGTCAATTCCTCGATCAAGAATTGACAGGTATTGTGGGGAATCACATACCTGCATTTTTGGAGAAATTCGCCTTGCAGTTGGCAAATGGTTTGGTAGATGAGGTGATCAAACCTAGCATAAAATCCTGGCGGAATGGCAACATCGTTACGCTTTCAAATCTGGAGTTGGAAATTGAACAGAAAGCCAAAGCTTGGTTGACAGGAAGTGATGCTAATAATCAAATGACTTTGACTTTGGTTGAGTGGTTGTCTTCAGTTCAGTATGAAGTTCGAGAAAAAACAGATACTATCTGTAGTAAGTACGGTTTACCACTTGGCACAATTGGCAGCAAAACCATTGAACTAAGCGATCGCACTGGCAAGATTCCCACAGATATATCGTTGAATGATTTCACGGGAATTTCTATATTTGTCGGACACCTTGTGGCTTTAATTGTCGGCGTTGTTCTCGCAGGGTTATTCCATATTTTACTATTTACTGGGATAATTGCACCTATTGTCGGGATAATAGCCTACTTTTTAGGTGAGTCTTTGGTGAAAGAGACAGATATCCCTAACTGGATACGCAAACTAGTTCCAGATCGGAATATTGACGAACTAGCTTATCAGAAGAAACCAGAGTTGCAGCAAAAAATCCTGGAGACTTTAACGAAAGATCCAACAGTAGCAATTAAGTTGGCTAAATCTATTAGTGAGTGGTTGAAGGAAAGCGTGCAACAGCAAGCAGATAAAGCTAGGCTGTTGATTGCTTGAGGCGGTATGCGAGGATAGGGTGGGCAGTGCCGTATAAAATATCGACCGCAGCATTTGCGCTTCAGCACTGCCCACCTTGATTATAAAATAGAAAATACATACGCTATCTTTGATGATTTATGTTAATGGTTAAGTCATAATTGTTATGAGGTAAATTAAAATGACTGCTTCTACAGAAGTTCAAGAAATTACTGTTACTATCAAACGTCTTGTTGAACTTTTAGAGAGTGAAGACGAGGATGACTATGGCATTCTACTGAACAATCTTCTAGT
>CAZZVG010000377.1:0-6236 GCA_964657295.1 Iningainema sp.
CTCCAAACTGGGCAGACAAATCTATCCATCCCTACACAAACTCGCTATCAAGTACTGGATCGTAACTTAGTCTCTAACGAAATCCAGGCATTTTTAAGAATGGCGCAAATCATGGATGCAGCCGATCTTCAAAACCCAATGGCAGCATCGGAAGTGGTAGCAATCTCGGAAATGATGGGGCAGCTTTTAGATCTGTCGGCATGGCAAATCAAGCGCCTGCGGCTTGCTGGTTTGCTGCATCGAATAGATTCATTACAAAGAGTAGAAAGTGCTCTGACTCCTGGAACTTCCACCCGTTACCAAGAAGATACACCTAACACTCCATTGAGTTGTCCCTTAATGACAGGAATGCAAGTGCTGCGCAAAATGTCACAGATGCGAGCAGTCGCACAAATCATTACTCACCAAAGTGAGTGGTGGGATGGAACAGGGGAACCTGCCGGGTTAGTTGGGGACGAAATTCCTTTAGAATCAAGAATTCTGGCGTTAATCGCAGACTTTCAGCACCGAGTCAATCAGAAAAAAATGTCTCAGTTAACTCGCGAAGAGATTTTTGTTCAAGCATTGTCTGAATGTAGACAGCAACAATCGCACCGCTTTGATCCTAAACTGGTAGATACCCTTGCTCTGTTAGTCTTAGGTTTGCAACAGGGACTCGACCTACCCTTGATGACGCTTAAAGTCAACGATAGCATGTGGCTGTTTGATAGCGAAGGCAATACTGATAAATCGGCGTTGGATGATTGAAGTATGAATGAGCCTCACGCAAAGACGAGCCTGCACTGAATGAGTGTTTCCCAACCTAGGTGACTGGCGTCGCAAAGACGCAAAAGTCATCTGGAAAAATGTAAATTTATACTTTTATTCAGCAACGCCGATAAATCAATTTGCTAGTTGCTAAACGCTAATTACTCATCGCTAAACATTATATGATCAATATTGAAGCTATTAGATCTGGTCAACTTAAAGAACTTCCTGGGGTAGATTTAGAAGATGAGGATCTATCAAACGTTGATTTAAGGCGCATTAATTTTGCTGGTGCTAACCTTGTCGGCACAAATTTTACTGGTTCCAAACTGAATGGTGGGCATTTAGCAGGAGCGAATTTGATGGGAGCAAATCTTGTCCGCACTGACTTAAGGGCGAACTTGATGGGAGCAAACTTGATGCAAGCAGATTTGACAGGTTCGGACTTACGAGGCAGCAATTTGCGTGGCGCTAACTTGATTGCAGCCAGACTTAGTGAAGTTTCTTTTGCAGGTGCTTTCTTAAGTGGTGCGAATTTAATGAATGTCAACTTGCAAGGTGTTGACTTGCGGGGATCTGACTTGCGCGGTGCTAACCTGAGTGGAGCAAATCTTAAAGGTGCAGATTTAAGTCGTGTAAATTTGCAAGGGGCGTTATTGAGTGAGGCAAATTTGGAGGAAGCCGACTTACGGGGGGCGAATCTTGCAGGTGCAAATTTGAGGAGTGCAAATTTATTGTGTGCTGAATTAGAAGGTGCGAATTTAAGTGGGGTTAATTTAGATGGAGCTTGTGTGGTGGGAACAATTGTGGGTAAGATGGTTTTGTAACTTGGAGGACTCGGACTAAGCCAAGTTACAAAACTCTTAAATTTCCAGCTTTTTAACTTTTCATTTTTAATTCTAAAGGAGCTATACTAGCAAATTACTCATTTGGGGATCTTTTTTACTTAAAAGACTTCCTTTAATGTATAACTCCTAGATTTGAGGATTAGCGCTACATGCGAGTGCTGTTAGTATACCCAGTATTTCCCAAAACCTTTTGGTCGTTTGAGAAAATTTTAGCATTAGTTGACCGCAAAGTTTTATTACCACCTTTGGGGTTAGTGACAGTGGCAGCCATTTTGCCTCAAGAATGGGAATTCAAGCTCGTTGATCGCAATATACGTCCAGTAACTGAAGAAGAATGGGCATGGGCAGATATGGTAATTTTGTCTGCGATGATTGTCCAGAAACAAGACCTACTTGACCAAATCCTCCAGGCGAAAAAACGTGGTAAGTTAGTTGCGGTTGGTGGTCCTTATCCTACCTCCGTACCTCATGAAGTTCAAGAAGTTGGGGCAGATTTTCTCATTCTGGATGAAGGGGAAATTACCTTGCCGATGTTTGTGGAAGCAATTAAACGCGGAGAAACCTCTGGCGTTTTGCGTGCCGTAGAAAAACCCGATGTCACAACCACACCGATACCTCGCTTTGATTTACTAGAATTTGACGCCTACGACATGATGTCGATTCAGTTTTCGCGAGGTTGTCCTTTCCAGTGTGAATTTTGCGACATTATTGTTCTCTATGGTCGCAAAGTCCGGACTAAAACGCCAGCACAACTTTTGGCAGAGTTAGATTGCCTCTACAAGTTGGGTTGGCGGCGGGGTATTTTCATGGTAGATGATAACTTTATCGGTAATAAGCGAAATGTCAAGTTATTACTTCGAGAGTTAAAAGTCTGGATGGTAGAACATAGCTATCCTTTCCTGTTTGATACCGAAGCTTCAGTTGACTTAGCACAAGATCCAGAATTGATGGAGTTGATGGTTGAGTCTGGTTTCAATGCAGTGTTTTTGGGAATTGAAACACCCGATGAGGAGAGTTTGCAACTGACTCTTAAGTTTCAAAATACCCGCAATTCGCTGGTTGAGGCAGTGCAAAGCATTATTAAAGCGGGGTTGCGCCCAATGGCTGGGTTTATTATTGGGTTTGATGGCGAAAAAGCGGGTGCAGGCGATCGCATTTGCCAGTTTGCCGAAGCTGCGGCAATTCCTTCTACTACCTTTGGTATGTTGCAAGCGCTACCCAATACAGCACTTTGGCATCGGCTCAAAAAAGAAGGACGACTGCGATCAGATCAACAAGGTAGCCAGATGAGTTTGATGAACTTCCAACCTACCCGTCCCTTAGAAGATATTAGCAAAGAATACATTCATGCATTCTGTTTTTTATACGATCCAATACAGTACTTGGATCGCACTTACCGTTGTTTCATGATGATGGGTAACGCGAGTTGGACTGCCCCATCTAAAATGCTAGATTGGGTAATGGTTAAAGCGCTGCTGATTGTTATTTGGCGACAAGGAATCAAACGGGAAACCAGGTGGAAGTTTTGGCATCACTTGTTCAATATCATCAAGCATAACCCAAAAGTTGCTGATCGCTACCTCGCTACCTGCGCTCACAATGAGCATTTTCTCGAGTATCGTCAAATTGTGCGCGAGCAAATTGAAAGTCAGCTAGCTGAACATTTAGCATTAAGCCCAGAAAAACCATATGATGGAACGAAGGCAATATCTGATGAACAGGCTTTGCTACGCGTTTAAGCCAGTTAAGTAATAAATGTTGAAATTTGTACTTTTTTAGGACTTACGCATTGACAGGAATTACCAAATATGGTATATCCATGTTAGGCATTCAAAGCTGATAGCTAAATGCTGACTAATTTTTTGCAGATGCAGTAGGGAAATTGTGAGTCTACACGAAGTTCTCAACTTGGCAAAGCAGTTGTCAACGGTGGACAAGGAGCGTTTAATTGAGCAAATTGCTGCTGAAGTAGAACGTGAGTTAAGCGATAAACCACGTACTCCCCGTAAATCGTTATGGGGTTTATGTGCTGATTTGGGGAAAGCACCAACAGCCGATGAAATTGATGCAGTCCGTAGTGAAGAGTGGGCTAACTTCCCACGGAAGGACATTTAATGCTGCGTGCTGTAGCCGATACTCACGCAATTATCTGGTACATTTTTGGTGACGTGCGACTCTCAACAATTGCAAGAGATGCGATCAATCAAATAGCCGGTGATGGCGATCAAGTCGCTTTCTCTTCTATAACCTTAGCCGAAATTGTTTACCTAAGTGAGAAGGGACGCATCTCACCACTAACTCTTGAACGTCTGCTTACAGCTGTTGACACAACCGATGCTGTACTGATTGAAGTTCCCTTTGATCGGAATATAGCTCAAGCTCTGCAATTAGTTGAACGGACACAAGTACCCGATTTACCTGATCGCATTATTGCCGCCACAGCTTTGTATTTGGGAGTACCGCTTATCAGTCGTGATCGCAAAATTAAACTATCTCCTGTTCCTACCATATGGTAGTGCAGGAGAGAAGTGAAACTACGATCTAAAATCGCTGGCACGTTTACGCCTGTTCATCCAAAAAGCCAGCACACCCAAAAGCAATAACCCCATTACCCCAGCTAAGGGGTTTTTATTTACACCAGTAACCCAATCAGGAACTTGACCGGAGTATTTAATTAAATCTCCGACATTAATAATGTAATTCCCACATACTAAACCACCATGCAGACCAATTGGTAAGCCGAGGCGATCTCTACGCCAACGCTTACCCCATACCAGCGTTAACCCCAGCAGTACTAACGCTGGAAATTGAGGTAGTGTGTGAATAATTGCTTCGATTGGCTTAATAAAATGTAATGCAGCAAACAAAAAGGCATTTAGCCAAAGTGCCTGAGAAGGTGTATAATCTCGCTGTAACTCATCAAGCAACCAGCCACGAAACAACAATTCTTCCGCAAATCCGTAGCCTAAACTGACAACTAACCCAGATAAAATCACGCTCAGTAAAAAAACTTTAGGTTGTTGCCACACCAAGTAACCCAACAATCCCTCGACGCCAAATAGCATCAAGATGATTGTTAAGGCAATAGCTAAACCACGCAGTAGATCCACACAATTGTGCGATGTTAGTTCTAACCCGTAACGCTTAAGTATTCGAGGTTGCTGATAAACGTACTTGCCCCACACCCTAAGTAAGAGAATAAACTCTGCATACAGAGGTGGAATTGTCAAAATCGTCACTAAATTGGCATCTTTCTCCAGTAAATATACTGGTACAGCTAAGGGTAACCACAGTAACAGTAAATTAAGCAAAAAGAAGCTCAGCCTAATTGGGGCAGAGCTACTGGCTAGACGGCGGAGGGTTGTTTCCATACGGGTTGTTCGTAGCTAGCTTACTATCTTAGTAAAGCGATTAGTAATTAGCCATTAGTACCCATCAGCTTATTCATCTGGTTCAATAGTGCTGGTTAAACCATGATTTTTCAAAGTTTCGCAATAAAACTCAGCGTGTTCCTGAGCACAAACAATCACTAAGGCTATGCCGTTAGTATGTGCTTCCATCATGATACTAACAGCTTGAGGCTGGGTGAGGCTCGGTACAGTAGTCAATAGAACCTCAACCACATGCTCCATAGAGTTGTATGTGTCGTTATGGAGCAAAACGCGATACTGAGGCGCTAGCTTGCGGGTTGTTGAACGCTTCTCAATGGTTTCGACTGACACGGCTCTTTGCTCTTTTCTTGATTTATAACAGCAGAAATTCTGTCCAGCAGTTGCTTAACAGTTATTCATTTATTGTATAACATCTCAACCTAAATGCCAGAATCAGGCAATTTTCTGCTTTTGAACCAATACCACGCTTGATCAAAGCACAGTGTGGCTCAAAAGTTTGATCCGTCATCTTTAATGATACTGCTCGCTCTC
The DNA here is from genome assembly GCA_964657295.1 of Iningainema sp. Taxonomy (GTDB): domain Bacteria; phylum Cyanobacteriota; class Cyanobacteriia; order Cyanobacteriales; family Nostocaceae; genus Rhizonema. Next base: position 5,519 of record CAZZVG010000377.1, read on the forward strand.
CTGGAAGTTATCACAATCCGCCCCTTGTTGCAACTTCTTTTGCCTTAGGCAACTGGCTTTTTTCATCGTCAGCCAAAGATTTATTCTAATGTATAAAACTAAATTTTTACATAATCAGTACGGTTTGTGCTTTATTTTACAGCTAATCCAAGCAGATCTGACGATCAAATCTCTGATCTCGGAATGCTGACGTTTTGTGAAAACGATAAACTCTAAAATAATATATCAAATCTATTTTTTTATAAAAGGTTATTTAGTTTTCAAGTTAACGCAAGCTCTTTATTATGGAGAAACGTATAAGCATAACAGCAAATGCACAGTCACGATAATAGTACTATTACCTAATTTTTAGTTTGACGGTAGATGAGATTTATCAAATAAAGTTAACGTTAGGACAAGTTTGGGCAATTGCCCATCACTATCCCACACCCAAAGTTGCAACTAACTGTATTCGTCCAGCATCCATTTCAGCCATTAGTAGTTCTAATGCTTCGTAGTCAACGTCAGAAATGTAACCCATTTTTGTTAGCTCTGAGTTGATTTCATTTTCTATTTCAGGAGTTAATTTTTTGATATCAAGAGCTTTCTCTACCAATTGACGAATAGCGTATCTAGTTCTCATATGAAATAAACCAACTTATCTTCAATTACTAATTATCTAATGTAAAGTTTATGATAAATTGTGATCTAAATCTCAAATAAATTGTGATCTAGATCA
>CAZZVG010000378.1:0-6234 GCA_964657295.1 Iningainema sp.
CGGATTAGGAGAAATCGGAGACGGCAGAGGTAGGGGCATTATGCTACACAGTTGTCTAGCAGTAGTGCCAACACCAACAAACCCGGAAATAATAGGCGTAGCAGGACAAATTCCTTGGATGAGAGGAGAAATCAACACTCAGGAAAAAGAAAGCAGCAGCACTAAACTGTTCGGTAGCCAAGGATTTTATTTACCACTTTAAGAGTGAATGATGTTGCTGATGCTTTAACTCAATTGGACTGGTACGCCTGTCGCTGGGTAATTGAGGAATATCACAAGTGTCTCAAGAGTGGTTGCGCTATAGAGAAGCGTCAACTGGAGACAGGTAAAGGACTAGTAACATTACAGCGTTTAAGTAACCGGTCATCAGTGGAGAGTAAAATATCTACCTGTGCGACTTCTGCACAAACAAGCGTATTACATACGACGGCAGCAGCGCGAATAACTGCATTTTAATTTTCAAATCCCTTGCACAGCAATGGTTTTAACTGTTATGTCGCGGCAAACGTCAGCAACGCTTATCTTACCCCAAGTAGGCGACTTGAATGCAAGCAAAGTGCTAGCATAAAGTAATGATCCACTAGTAGACTAGCACTAACTATTGAGGCAGTATGGCAACAATTACCATTCGCAATATATCTGATGAGTTAGTCGAGCGGATTAAACGCTTGGCGGGACAAAAGGGGATTTCGATGGAGCAAGAAGTCCGCGATTTGTTGCTTAAACGCTATGGACAACGTGATGAAGTGCTTGCTCGCATTCGTCAACGGGCTTCATCGTTACCGATGGAACCAGAAAGTCGGGTGCAGGCTTGGAAATCCGTTGGAAGACCCTGATGGTGATTGATACGATGGTGTTTGCCTATGCGCTCTTACATGTAGAGGACAGGTATGAACAGGCGATTGCTGCTTTAGAAGCAGTCGATCAAATTGTGGTGCCTGATTCGGTGTTTGCCGAGTTAGGCAATGTGATTTGGCAATGGATACAATTTCGGCAACTGCCGTTGCAAATAGGTTTAGATGCCTTGCAAGATGCTGAAGCATTGGTTGATGTTATGATTTCTAGTTCTCAAATTCGGGATGTGGCTCTAAAACTGGCAGTCGAATCAAGTCATTCGCTACATTTCATTTCGCTCTCTACGAGACGCTGACGCGAACGCAAGCGTAATTTCGCATTCCACGAAAGGGCATTAAGGTGGATGATGAGACTCAAAGTATTGTCATTCCGTTCTGGGGAAATGGGTAGGGCGGCGATTTCTACTCTAAAGAACTATTGAAATCCCTTGGCTGGCTTTTGTTGTCCTTTACTCTTGGGTTTTGATTTGCTAACCTCGACTACAGCTTCTTGAAATAGGTTGTGTAAATGGATTGGTACGCTGGCAATTTCTGGTAATTCGGGTTCTATAGGCTTGTTGTATTCTTGCAAAAGTGGGTTTAAATCGCTTTCCAGTTTAAAGGGACGCTGCAAAACTGTTTGTAATACTTTTTCTAATTGAGTTGGATATTGTTGAGCGAGGCGATGCCAAATGAAGGCGCTAATATTTTTGTCTTCAAGGTAATGGCGGATCAGTTTTTCTGAGCCTTCGATAGTTTGCCAGTCTTCTGCTTCTAGAATTGCTTTTGCTTTAGTGTAGGTTGGGAGAAACATCTGTCCCCAACGAGGGTGAGAAAAAGTTGTGACTTGTTCTGCTTTTTTGAGTTCGGCAGGTAACTCGACTTTGGGCATCACCATTTTAGAAGCGCCCTTTTTTTGATCGAACAATTGCTCAACAACTTTTGAGTCAGCACCTAATTCTGCTGCTGCGGCTTTTATGTCCTCTTGTTCGATACCCGCTTCTTGTGCGACTTCTTCTAAAGACTTGGACGGATCGATTCCTGCTGCTTCTAATTGTTTCTGAGACAAAATCTCTTGTAATTCGGCGATTTTTTTATTGAGTTGGTATCCTGGTAGGGTGATTTCATCCCCACCAAAAAAATCAACAAATTGCTGATGATATTTGCTGACAGATTGCCAAGCCTCTTCTAGCAAGTCTGGTGCATCGCTGTAAAGGTGGTTTTTGTGGTTTTCTTTGAAATTACCGATCGCTACTGCCAGTTTGGGTTTGCCTAATTTCCCCATTTGTGTATAAGGGCCGGAAAATGTCCAGTAGGTATCGGTAATGGGAGAAATACGAGTTAGTAAGATTTCACCCTCTTTGAACCGAGACAAAACCTGTTGTGTTTCGGCGTTGTTTGGCTTGACGATGTAGTGTTTATCTGTTAACCAGTTCCTCAGTTCAAAGCCATCGGGGAGAATTTGAGTTATGGCAAATAAGCCAATAAAACTGCGATGCCAACTGCTGATGAGTTCGCGATCGCTTTGTGACAAGTCGGGATGATTTTGGATAAATAAATCCAACGGCGAGGAGTTACCGACTTTACCTTCTATCGTAAAGCTATCAATTGTTAAGTTCTGTTGGGTATTATCGCCGCTTCCACGACGCAACTTCAGTGCTGCATAGGTTTCTAGTGCTTGGGCGAGTTCGTCTTCTGCATCCAGAACAAAATCATTTAAGGCAAGTTTTAGTTGGTGCGATCGCACGAGTACTGCATCCACAGTTTATTCTCTCGGAATAGATAGTCGTTTATTATAGCTGAAAACTTAAAAATATAATTTAGTCTAAACTCCAGATCTTATGTTCCTGTTCTAAAATCTAAAATCGCCTGGTCAATGCGGCTTTTACGGTAGACTAAGTAAGATTTTGAATCAGTGTGAGGAGAATGTGTTGAGAATCGGATTGAATTTGCTTTTTATCTGTCCATTTATTTTATCTGCACTAGTAATTGCGACTTCATCGCTTGCCGCTTTTGCCAAAACAGAATCTCCAGAAGTAGCACCTACCAATTTAACTGATATTTATTCTTTTGATATAACAAAACTCAATTTATCGACAGAAGCTGAAGTCCCAAGCCTGGAGTTACATATCGTCGAAAAACCAACCTTTTCAAGCTATGGTTATTTCACACTTCAGCCTGACAACAGTGACAATAGAATCGATGACTGGTGGAGTGATGCTATACGTGCAGTTGAACTCTCTAATCAGCAAGAGTGGCAGATCGTCGAAAAACCAACCTTTTCAAGCTCAAGCAACTCTAGTCGTCTGGCACCAGTTGAGCTATATAGCAGTCAAAGCGATTCATCAAGCTCTCCACTGGTGAGTCGAGATGACTTGAAAAGTGATGCTAGCCGTGAACCAGATGCAATGGCTCAGGTAACGTCTGTTTCTCAACTAACAGATGTTCAACCAACAGATTGGGCATTTCAGGCGTTGCAATCTTTGGTTGAGCGCTATGGCTGCATACAAGGTTATCCTAATAAAACCTATCGTGGCAATCGATCGCTAACTCGTTATGAGTTTGCCGCAGGTGTAAATGCTTGTTTGGATCGGATAAACGAGTTGATTGCAACCAGCACGGCTGAGTTGGTAAGAAATGTTGATTTGTTAGCGGTGCAAAAGCTGCAACAAGAATTTGCGCCTGAATTGGCTACCTTGCGTAATCGAGTTGATGCGGTGGAGGCGACGACTTCTTCGTTAGAACAGCACCAGTTTTCCACAACCACCAAACTGTCAGGTGAAGCAGTTTTCGCACCTGTAAAAGTCTTCGGTCATGATAGTGACAAAAATAATACCGTCTTGCAAGAGCGAGTCTTTCTGAGTCTTGTCAGCAGTTTCACTGGTAAAGACCAACTAACAACAGTTTTGGCTACAGGTAATACGCCAGTAAACTCTTTTGCCTTCAATTTGCCTGGAGTCAAGCTTGGAGGTGTTTCCACTGCTGAAGGTACTCTGACACATCAAAGCGGTGGCAACTTTGACAATTTGCTCAATCTTTATGTTGTAGAGTACCGATTTCCTGTGGGCGATCGCGTTACCGCATTTCTGGAAGCCTATGGTGGCGTAACCTACTATTTTGCTCCCACGTTCAACCCTTATCTAGATTACCAAGATTTTGGCAAAGGCGCAATCTCTGCTTTTGGTCAGCGCAGCCCGATTTATCGTTTGGGAAGTGGCTCTGGGATCGGATTGAACTACAAACTAACTGACCAAATAACATTGACGGCAGGTTATCTTTCTGATCTATTCACTGCCAATAACCCAACTCCCGGAGAAGGTTTATTCCAAAGTGGCTATACAGCTTTGGGCCAAATCTCCTGGAATCCCAGTAAAAATTTCGGGATCGGGTTGACATATGTAAATAGCTACTTTCTTCCAGGGGAATTTGGTTTCAACAACTATGGTGGATTACAGCTGACTGGCACAGCAGTTGCCAATACTTTAGCCGCTCAGACTAGTCTGAACTTGATTTCTCAACCTGAACAACCAGTGGTGATGAATTCTTACGGAGTGGAATTGTCCTACCAACTCAGTCCTAAATTTGCTATCAGTGGGTGGTTTGGTGCCAGCTATCCACGTTTAATTAATCGGGGAGACGGTGAGATTCTTTACTATGCTCTTACCTTCAGCTTTCCTGACTTTGGCTCGAAAGGAAACTTGTTGGCATTTGTTGTCGGAGCGGAACCTTATCTCACACACTTTAATGGTGGCAACCCACAACCATTCAAGACAGATATCCCACTTCACATTGAAGCGTTGTATCAGTATCAGTTAACGCCTAACATTTCACTGACTCCTGGTTTAGTCTGGCTAACGGCTCCTAACCAAGACAATCGTAATGGCAGTGATGTGATTACAACTTTGAGGGCTACGTTCACTTTTTAACAATCAAATTAGAGTCGATATCTTGTAACTTAGCACAGCCACTAAGCGCGATCGCCACATCAAACTCATCTTTTAAAAGCGAAATGACGTGAGCAACACCTGCTTCTCCGTCTGCTGCGAGTCCCCATAAAATCGGTCGTCCTAATAGTACTGCCCTCGCTCCCAAAGCTAAAGCTTTGAGGATATCAATACCGCGACGGATGCCTCCATCTAAGAGGACTTCCAAGCGACTATCGACGGTTTCTACTATCTCACAAAGAGCATCTATAGACGCTATTGTACCATCAAGTTGACGACCTCCGTGATTAGAAACTACAATTGCCTTTGCTCCGCATTCCACAGCACGAGTGGCATCATCACCTCGCAGAATCCCTTTAAGTACCAACGGTAGTGGACTCAATGATTGCACCCATTCTAAATCACGCCAAGTTATGGAGGAGTCTAGTTGCTCGGCAAAGTACACCAATAACCCAGATTCTTCATGTTCTTGGGGGATATTGAGTCCTGATAAAGCAAGGTTAGCCAATTGCATACCGGGCGGTAGGGCAAACTCGTTACGCTTGTCTCTCTCTCTGCGCCCCAACACAGGAGCATCCACAGTCACACAAAGAGCTTTGTAGCCAGCAGCATAAGCTCTTTCAACCATTGCACGAGTCAATCCCCGATCTTTGTGTATGTAAAGCTGAAACCATTGCAGAGTGTTTTTGAATTGATGACTCACAGCCGCGACTTCTTCTATGCTCTTTGTAGAAAGTGTACTCAACACCATCCCTACACCCGCCGCTGCCGCCGCTCTTGCTGTGGCAATTTCACCATCTGAGTGGGCAAGACATTGAAAAGCCATTGGAGCTATCAATAACGGTAGTTGCAGCGGATGTCCTAAGACTGAAGTAGTCAAGTCACGTTCGCTGACATCTACCAACATTCGCGGTCGAAGCTTGTATCGTCCAAAAGCAGCTTGGTTATCCCGCAATGTTGCCTCATCCCCAGCGCCGCTACTGTAGTAATCAAACGCCATTTGAGATAGATGTTGTATTGCTTGCTCCTCGTACTCGAATAAGTTGATAGGTGGTGTGCGATCGCTGTTCAATTTAATTGTCATACGAAAATAATCGAGTGCGATATTATAATAAAGCGATCGCGTAGCGTGACAACATGAATATACAACTTGTTAACTCACTCGTAGAAGTCGTACTAAACCTCTCCCCTGAAGACCAGAAACTTTTTCAATCCAGACTCCATGCTAGACAGGTAGAAACAGTAACTAACAAAAATTTGACATCAACCGAAAAAGCTGAGCAATTTCGTCAATGGGTAGCTCACTTCCCCAAAAGTAGTGTTAGCTTACCTGCCGAAGCCAGCCGACGTGAAAATTGTCTTTCATGAATTATAGCAACATCAATTGCTCCCAAGTGTATTAACTTGGGAGCAATTGATGAATAATAACCTGGCATAGAGCTATTGTTGCAGGAGGC
>CAZZVG010000379.1:0-6233 GCA_964657295.1 Iningainema sp.
TTGTTGGTTGTTAGTTGTTGGTTTTTAACTACTAACAATTAACAATTACCTATTGACTATTTTTTAATTGTCTTGTATATGAGATTTTCAGTGGGATCTAATTGAATACCGCTAATACCTTTTTGGGCAAACACATAGTCCTTGTTTTGCCATAAAGGAACATATGGGACATCGGCTGCCAGTTGTGTTTGAATTTCGGCAAATATTTTCTTACGAGCTTCAGCGTTTTGCTCACTTCGCTCTTGATCGATCAGTTTGTTCATGCGATCGCTGTAATAAAACGAACCCTGAGACTGACTTCCACCATCCTGACATCCAGTTGCTGCTGATCCTTTGTCACAAGACAGAAAGGGCTGAATGTAATTGTCTGCGTCTAAAAAGTCGGGATACCAATCTAGTAAAAATATGGGATATAAGCCTTTGGCAATGTTTTTAAAAGCAGTGGTAGATTCCACAGTGTTCAGTTCAAATTCCAGCAACCCATCCATTGTTTTTTGAGCCAGAGCTTTGAGTAATGATGCTGTTAAACTGCGACTGGGAGAACCTGAGGGATACCAAATTTCCACACGAGCCGGATTGGTTTTTGAGAAACCAGCAGTTTTTAGCAGTTCTTTAGCTTTTTGAGTATTGCCATCGCCGTACTGAGCTTTAAAAACTGGTTCGTAAACATTAAATGTTGTTGGTACCATACTATAGACTGCTTCGGCTTGACCATACAAAACTCGCTCGTTAATGAGTGGACGGTTAATCATTGCAGCGATGGCTTGTCTCACTGCTAAGTTATCCAAAGGCTTTTGATTCCGATTTATAGCTACATAACTCACCACGCTACTTTTATTGGGAATTGCTTGCCACTTACCATCTTTTGCTAATTCTGTCAAGCTGCGAATTTGATCTGGGTCCATAGTTAAGTAAGCTACATCCACATATTTTTTCCGAAAGTTGTTATATAAATTTACGCCGTTACTAAAGATTTGGACTTTAATGCCATTATTTGCTGGCTTTTTTCCCCAATATTTGTCAAATACATCAAATTGTACCGAATCTGTGCCAAATCTGGCTAATTTGTAAGGACCAGTGCCGATAAAATTATTCGGATTAAATTTCCCCGCTCCGAGTTCGTAGGCTTTAGGTGAAACTGCACATACCCCGGAGAACGCTAGCAGCGAAGGAAACGCGGCAAAGGGCTTTTTCAGCTTAATGATTAACTCATACTCAGATGAAGCTTTGACTGATGCCACGGCATCCCCAAGTAAGAAAGATGGTTTGCCTTTATTTTCAATAAAACGCCGAATGCTAAACTCCATTGCCTTAGCGTTGAAGGGAGTTCCATCATGAAACACAACTTTCTGACGCAAGGGAATGGTATAGGTTAAACCATCACGACTAATGAGCGGTAACACCGTCGCCAACTGAGGTTTAATTTCCGTGCTGCCTGGTTCGTAGGTGTAGAGGCGATCGCTCATGTTATACACTAACCAAAGCGACTGTAGTTCATAGGCATCAGCTGGGTCAAGGGTTCGCGGCTTGAGCGTCGTACCGACAATAATCCGATTATCTGTTGACGCTGTCTGTTGACTAGTACCACAACTAACAATCAACAATAAACATAGACACAACAAAGACAGGAATTTTGTTATCTGATTCCTCTGTTTCACAAGTAAGGAAAACAAGATCATACTATTGAAAATTTTTATCTTAGAGGTGAGCAATTTTACTATAAAAATGTAGCAAAATACTTCTTTTTCACCGTCACTTACCAAGAGTTTTGGAGTAGGAAGGATATTCATGAGTCCTAACGATTAAGCCTTCCCTTGCGTCGCTTGTATCAAAAGAGATCGAGAAAATTATTTTCTCATTCCTGACTCCTCACTAAGATCGTTGATAGCCGATTGAGAGTTTAATGTAGTGAGACTAAGAACGTGAAATATTTCTTTCTATCTGAAGATTGGACAGTTGGTAGAGTATGGGCATCCGATGGACTATGGCAGGTTACTGCATGGCGACGCCCACCAGACATACAGCAAATTAATCTTTGCCTTGTAGAACAAAGCGAATTATTTTGGCTTTATCGAGTTGAAGATGCTATTTTAACTGTAGAAGTCAAGCCAAAAACATTCGCATTAGGGACCACTCAAGTTATTGGTCAAGTAGTCATCAAGCGTTTAATGAGTGCCGAACAAGTTATCGAGCGTTTGGTTCGTGCTGAAGCTAAGTGTCAACTGCAAAACAGTCACTTAGTCTTGCATTAGAAAGTGTTGAGTCCCTGTGGGGAAGTATTGCCTACGCCCTCAAAGGGACTCACAATTATGAGTAACGTGCTGTATGTCTAGGAGATACGACCCAAACTTAGCGGATAATCCCCATCCCTAAAGAGAAGGGGAGAGTCAAACGCTTGCAAATAGCTCCATCAATAGTTACACTTTTTAAAATATTCTCATTTTTGTCTGGCGATCGCTACACTAAGGAGTAAACCTCCTGAAGTACGTAGTTAGAACTAAACGGTTAGTGGGATCGCTCTCAAACCTCCAACTCATTGGTGGTGGGACGAACGGTGCCTTATGCCGTTAATCGCTCACAAAAGATAGTCAACCGTCAATGCACTTACCCCATAAATCCGGGGAAAGAGCTTAACCGCAATAATGTCTGACTCATAAGACAAAGCTGTGGAAAACCTCAAGTGGCAATAAGAAAAACTGAAAAATTGCTTTGTAAACATTAAGTTATCTAGGAGGAGCGTAGTCGATGGGACTACCCTGGTACCGAGTACATACAGTTGTTCTGAACGATCCAGGCCGACTGATTTCAGTGCATTTGATGCACACAGCCCTAGTGGCAGGCTGGGCCGGTTCAATGGCCTTGTACGAACTGGCAATCTTTGACCCCAGCGACCCAGTTCTTAACCCGATGTGGCGTCAAGGGATGTACGTAATACCCTTCATGTCACGCTTGGGTGTCACCCAATCATGGGGTGGTTGGAATGTAACTGGCGGTCCATCAACCGATCCTGGTTTTTGGTCATTTGAAGGTGTAGCCGCTGCTCACATTGTTCTCTCCGGGCTGTTGTTTCTAGCAGCAGTTTGGCATTGGGTTTTTTGGGATTTGGAACTGTTCCAAGATCCCCGCACTGGTGAACCCGCTCTTGACTTGCCAAAAATGTTTGGCATCCACCTGTTCTTATCTGGTCTACTTTGCTTTGGCTTTGGTGCTTTCCACCTTACCGGACTTTTTGGACCGGGAATGTGGGTTTCTGACCCCTACGGTTTAACTGGTCACATTGCATCAGTTGCCCCAGAGTGGGGACCGGATGGTTTTAACCCGTTTAACCCTGGTGGTGTCGCTGCTCACCACATTGCAGCTGGTATTGTTGGCATTATCGCTGGATTGTTTCACCTCACAGTTAGACCACCAGAAAGGCTATACAAAGCCCTGCGGATGGGTAACATTGAAACCGTACTTTCTAGTAGTATTGCTGCTGTATTCTTCGCCGCTTTCGTGGTGGCAGGTACTATGTGGTACGGGAGCGCTACGACTCCAATCGAATTGTACGGTCCGACTCGCTATCAATGGGATCAAAGCTACTTTAAGCAGGAAATGCAGCGCCGCGTGCAAGATAGCGTTGCGAATGGTGCAACTCTATCCCAAGCTTGGTCAGAAATTCCGGAAAAATTGGCGTTCTACGACTACGTGGGGAATAGCCCAGCTAAGGGTGGTTTGTTCCGCGTAGGACCGATGAATAAGACCAATGGTATTGCTTTATCTTGGTTGGGTCATCCATCCTTTGAAGACGGCGAAGGTCGGGAACTGAGCGTGCGTCGTCTCCCCAACTTCTTTGAAACCTTCCCTGTGATCTTGACCGACAAGGATGGGGTTGTCCGTGCTGATATTCCCTTCCGTCGGGCTGAGTCTAGATATAGCTTTGAGCAAGCTGGCATCAAAGTGAGCTTTGCCGGTGGCGATTTGGATGGTCAAACATTTACAAATCCAGCCGAGGTGAAGAAGTATGCTCGTCAAGCACAACTGGGTGAACCATTTTTGTTTGATGGCGATCAAAGCACCAGGTTTGGTGATTTAGCGATTGCAAAACCTGATGGGGTGTTCCGTACCAGTCCTAGAGGTTGGTTTACCTTCGCCCATGCTGTGTTTGCGCTACTGTTTTTCTTTGGTCATATTTGGCACGGTTCTCGGACAATCTTCCGCGATGTGTTTGCTGGTATTGACCCAGATTTGGAGGAACAAGTCGAATTTGGTCTCTTCCAGAAAGTGGGTGACTTCTCAACCCGTCGTCAGAAAGAAATTGTCTAGAATTTGATGAAGTATGAAGTTCAATTCATTTAATTTGTTGAACTTCATGCTTTATAAGAGAAATGCTTTCATCCCTGTGGCAAGAGCCTAAGGATGAAAGCTAGTTGCAGCTTTGAAATTGCGGTGATAAAATAGAAGAATCAGCCAAGATTTAAAAACCTACCCCCAGACTGTGGGAAAGTATACGGCTAGAACAACCACCACGGAGATAGCAGTATGCCCTTGTGGTAAACGTGCTGTAGCCTGGGAACTAGGCCTGATAGGTACAGTTTGACTGAAAAGTCTTCTGAATATCCGTGGCTTGAGCTACGGAAAGCCTCCAGAAGCGCAGTGTGGCTCAATAATACTAATCGGCAAGTTAAGCAGGAACTTTTAATATGGAAAGCCTTGCGTACATTTTGATTTTGGCTCTAGCAATAGGAACCCTTTTCTTTGCGATCGCATTTCGCGAACCTCCCCGGATTCAGGGTAAGGATGAAAAATAAGTCACGAGTGCTAAACTTTTAATAAAGTTTAAACTATAAAACCGCTGTTACTACATGTAGTAACAGCGGTTGTTGCCCAATATAGTTGTTTTGATAAGAACACAGAACGCAGGAATAGGCTTGGGATACTAAAGATAAATTCGGAAGATTCAGCTAAATTCGAGTTTTTCTCTTCGAGCTAGAGCCAAGAGAAGAGGTTCGCTTCCTCAACTGACTCGTAAGTAATTTATCCAAAAATCTCCGAATTCTGAGTCCTGAATGATCAGTTCTTACCAAGTCATTTATAATTAATCATCTGTCTGCTACAAATGATTCTTAATATCTGATATAATCTACGATCTGGAAGTGGATGGCTGTCCAGATCTGCTTTTGTGCGCTAGCATGGTAAAAAGTGTCGTGTAAATTGCCAACAAAGCAGTTTGCACAAAGTTAATGCGCTTGAGCAAAACCTTTACGGAGAACAAACCCAGGAAACAATCAGCATGGTCAATCAGAAATTAACCGCTACTGAAATTGGATTTACTCACGAAGATTTCGCTGCTCTACTCGACAAGTACGACTATCACTTTAGCCCTGGTGATGTGGTCCCAGGTACTGTCTTCAGTATAGAGCCTCGCGGAGCTCTGATTGACATTGGTGCAAAAACAGCAGCATATATACCTATACAAGAAATGTCTATAAACCGGGTAGATACCCCGGAAGAAGTTCTCCAATCAAATGAAACGCGAGAATTTTTTATATTAACAGATGAAAACGAAGATGGTCAGTTAACGCTTTCCATTCGCCGTATTGAGTATATGCGTGCTTGGGAACGAGTACGGCAATTGCAAGCAGAAGATGCTACAGTTCGTTCTGGTGTTTTTGCGACTAATCGCGGTGGAGCGTTGGTACGAATTGAGGGATTGCGGGGCTTTATTCCCGGTTCTCACATTAGCACCCGCAAACCTAAAGAAGAATTGGTAGGTGAAGATCTGCCATTAAAGTTTTTAGAAGTAGATGAAGAACGCAATCGCTTAGTTCTATCCCATCGTCGAGCGCTGGTTGAGCGTAAGATGAACCGCTTAGAAGTCGGTGAGGTGGTTATTGGGACGGTACGTGGTATTAAACCATATGGTGCTTTCATTGACATTGGTGGTGTCAGTGGTTTACTTCACATTTCCGAGATTTCGCACGAGCATATTGATACACCTCACAGTGTATTTAATGTTAATGACGAAGTCAAAGTCATGATCATTGATTTGGATGCAGAACGCGGAAGAATCTCCTTGTCTACTAAACAGCTCGAACCAGAACCGGGCGACATGATCAAAAACCGTCAGCTGGTATATGATAAGGCAGAGGAAATGGCTGTTAAGTATCGAGAGCAGTTGCTTGCCAAACAGCAAGGTGCTACTGCTGCTCCTGCTGAAGTTATTGATGAAGAAATACCACCGGCTGTTGAAG
>CAZZVG010000380.1:0-6220 GCA_964657295.1 Iningainema sp.
CATCCTACATACAATGCGACACCATTCTTGTTTCGTGAAGGTCGCGGTCAATTTGTTATCTAATGAGACAATTGCTGCAAGCAAGCACCACAACACTATTCAAGCTCGTATGCAAATGTATCAGAAGTATGCTGTTCCCCTTGCTGAGCAGGTTGCAAGAAAAGCACTCTTATCTGCATCTGCAACTACGGCGAACATCGAAAATTCTATCCACCTAATTGTTTTTGTCTCAAGTACAGGCTTCGTCGCACCAGGAGTAGATACATAATTGATCAACAGACTTGGACTTAGGCGAGACACAGCTCGAGTGACAGTGAATTTTATGGGTTGTGCAGCCGCGATGAATGGATTGCGTATTGCATGCGACCAAAGGCATCACAATTGTAATTGTCACCCACGATCCAGAAGTTGCTGCTCAAACGAAACGAGTGATTCGAGTCGAAGATGGTCTAATTGTGCATTAACGTTATAAAAGAAGGAAGGAATGATGAAAGTAAACTTCAAGGGGACGATGAGCCAAAATTGCCTAGACCAAGAAAAGCCGACAATTCTGGTTGTAGATGACCACGAATTAATCTTGGATGGAACGCTTGACGTGCTACTGAGACAGTATCCAGAGGCTAAAATCATCACAGTTCAAACTGCACAAGATGCTCTCTATCAAGTACACAAGCTACAGCTAGACCTCGCTGTTGTAGACCTTTCTATTTCCCAACAGCTTGGAATGACTGCCCAAATTGATACAGGTATCCAACTCCTCCAGAAGTTGATGAAGAATTATCCCGAACTTAATCTTATGGTGCAAAGCAGTTATGTCAGGGCACTGGTGCGGATCAGACATGAGATTGATAATCATCAAGGAGGCTTTGTAGTAGCTGATAAAGGACTTTCTAAAGAGGAAATGTTAACTAGGGTGAACCTAGCACTACAGTTAGCAACCCATACGAAGGATTTAGGAAGAAAAATAGAAGTCAAACCAGAGTGGCTGGAGGTTCTGCGGTTAGCCTTTGAAGAAGGATTAACAGATCGGGCGATCGCCGACCGAATGATTGTGGCTGAACGCACGGTACGTAACTACTGGACTAAAATCCAAGACGTTCTGAGTATTTATCCTGAATATAGCAAGAAAGATGGCAGAAATATCCGAATCGAAACTGAGATTCGCGCAAGAGAAGAAGGGTTAATTGATTAGTTGTTAGTTGTTAGTTGTTGGTTGGGGCGAACGGCCGTTCGCCCGTACAGTTGTTGGTTGTTGGTTATTAGAAATGACAAATGAAAAAAGAATAGGTTTATGCAGCAAAATATTTGGAGAAAAATTAGAAAGGAATTTACTATTTGGCGTGTAGGGGCGTTACCAGGTTTTTTCGTCATAGCCTTGATAATCATACTTCGTCTCAGTGGCTCACTGCAATTTCTTGAGTGGATAACTCTTGATACCTTAGAGCGTTTACGCCCTGAAGAACCTATAGATGAAAGGATTGTCATTGTCGGAATTAACGAAGCCGATATCCGCAGTGTAGGAACCTATCCTATTCCAGATGAAGAAATTGCTGCACTCATTAACAAATTGCAGAATTATAAACCTAGAGCTATTGGTCTTGATATTGTCAGGGATATCCCCGTTCAGCCAGGTCATAGTAAACTGGTTGAGGTATTCAAAGAAAGCAAAAATATCATTGGTATTGAAAAAGTATTACCACCAAATAAAATTGCTCCACCACCAGACTTACCTCCTGAGCAAGTTGCTTTTTCAGATGTTATTCCCGATCAAGATGGTAAATACAGGCGGATTATTCTGGGAATTCCTACTGGAATTCCTCCTGAAAAAGAATACAAATATTCCTTAGATTTACAAATAGCAAAAGCTTATTTATCTCGTGAAGGCATTACCCTCGAAAATGGGATTCGTGACCCCGGAGCGATGCGATTTGGATCAACTGAAATCCCTCGGTTTATGCCAAACACTGGGGGATATGTGGGAACTGATGCGGGAGGGGTTCAGGTTATACTTAATTTTCGCAGTGGTCAAGAAAGATTTAGAACTTTATCTCTTAATGATATTAAAACTGGGAAATTTAATCCTAAATTGATAGGTGATCGCATTGTCATTATTGGCATGACTACCTCAAGCGCCCCTGACTTCGTTGATACCTCTGCCATTATTGCAGGTTTTAAACATCATGGGCAGGTTTATGGTGTCGAATTTAATGCTCATAGCGCTAGTCAAATCATTAGTGCAGTTCTCGATAAACGACCACTCATAAAAACTTGGTCGCATCACTGGGAATATCTTTGGATATTTTGTTGGGGGTTTTTTGGAATTAGTCTTGGTCGGTTAACTCAGTCTGCATGGAGAAATATGTTGGCTGTAGGCGTTGCTAGCTTTTGCCTAGTAGGAATAGGTTATTATGTGTTGATCCTGTGGGGCTGGTGGATTCCTATAGCACCAGTTATGCTAATTTTGGCAATCAATGGTGTAGGACTTAGTGCTTTTTCTTTCTATCAATATGACCAAGGTTTAAAATCTCAGATTTATGTACGACAACGCGCCATTGAAATGGCATTTACAGAAATTCACAATGGACCACTGCAAACCCTAGCTGCTGTTTTAAGGGATGTGCAAAACCAGGAACTACCAAATGATCAATTGCATTCAAGACTTCAAACTCTCAACCTAGAAATCAGAGAAGTTGGTGAATACTTAACAGAAAAAACTTTAAATCAAGAAGAAAGTCTGCGTTTAGGAAGTGGTTTGAAAATAGACTTAAAGCGTCCTATTCACTACCTGTTCTACGAAGTCTACAGCAGCACCATAGAGCGAAATATTTCCTACTTTCAAACCTTAAAGGCAAAAGTCCGCTCCTTTGAACCTATGGAAGAGCAACACTTAAGTATTGAGCAAAAGCGAGAACTCTGCCAATTTCTCGAAGAGGCTTTGTGCAATGTTGGGAAACACGCAAAAGGAGTAACTCGCCTCTGCGCTACAGGCACAAAAAGAGACGGCTGGTACACCTTAAGTATTAAAGATAATGGACCTGGTATCTGCTCATATTATGAAAACAAAGGAACAAAGCAAAGCAAAGATTTAGCGAAACAACTAGGAGGTTTTTTTAACCGAGAATCTCTTTCTTCTAAGGGTACTTTGTGTGAATTAACCTGGCCTATATTAGGTAAAAACAGCCGCATCAGGAAAATTAAATCTATGCTTAAAATGTTTTTTAAAAAACCATTGAAACTTTCGCACTGATTTGTCAGCTGGTAATGGCTAATGGCTAATTGTTAATTGCTAATTGCGATTAGCCATTAGCCCTTCGGGTGACGCTCGTTCCGACGCTAACGCCAGTTCCCAGGGCGCGGGAAACAAGTTGCAAGGACTGGACTCACCATTCATTATTCATTAACCATTACCCATTACCTATTACCAGCCTAGGCAATAGTATAAAGAAGGAAAGCGGATGCGGTATGATAACTTTGGTTTCTGTTTTTAGTTTTAACAGAACCGTATTGCAACCATATGAACAACCACATTTTAAATTCCAGAGTCTTAACTGGCTGTGTCCTTAGTTTATTACTTGCTATTACTCCGGAGGCTATAGCTGGTTATGTTCCTCCCCCTACTCAGAAACCTCCTAGTGACTATTCCAAGTCAGGAGGGGTTAGGGGATGTTCAGAAGATAAGATCCCACTAACAATCCTTGCACCTAAGAGATATGTTGGGGAAACAACTTCTCGTTACCCTACTTTCGCTTGGTTTGTATCTAACTCTTATCAAGTAGAATTCCGTCTTTTCGAGTTTGAGCCAAACGGTGAAGTCAAACAAATGGGACAGAAAGTTTTATTGCCGAGTTCACCAGGAATCAACAAGTATTCCCAGCCAGAAAATCAGCTAGGACTAGCCGTAGGGCAAAAATATCTCTGGGAAGTTTCCATCAGATGTTCACAGTCGAATGAGGATTTGATAGAAGCAGCCGAATTTACAGTTATA
The DNA here is from genome assembly GCA_964657295.1 of Iningainema sp. Classification (GTDB taxonomy): domain Bacteria; phylum Cyanobacteriota; class Cyanobacteriia; order Cyanobacteriales; family Nostocaceae; genus Rhizonema. The sequence goes on from CAZZVG010000380.1 coordinate 3,986, forward strand.
CAAATGCCATCAACTTTGTCAAGTAAACTCTCTACGATAAAGGACGGATTAGAGAAAGTAGAGTTATATGCGACTGCTGGTTTATGGTACAACGCCCTAGAGTCAGCACTGAAAGCTGAAGATAAGAAACAGGGATTGGTAGTAACAAATCTGCTGCAAGACCTTGCCAAATCGGATAAATTATCTGCAACACAAAAATTGACCAAACAGAACCCCGATGAGATTCAGAAACGAATTAACAACTTGATGCAAATCGCCAACTACCAACCTTAAGCTTCCTCCCTTTCCTATCGCTCTTTTATGTCTCTGGTGAGATAAAAATGCTCTGATGTCGTTAGATTCTTGAAATTGTTTCAAGGTTCTCAAAATAGATGCGCTTTTATGTCGGCAGTATTGGGAAGCGATAAAATATATTTGTTAAAAAATCAATAGATAGCGGACATTGCAGGTAAGATGATTTAGTAACAAAATCATCTTGAATGTGAACAAAAAACCGGATAAAAAACTTTGTAACCCAGGCTGGGGAGGGCATAGGGAAAAATCTGGTCGAAAATCGACATGGAATCACGTTGAAACCACTACAATTCGCATACCAAAAGCTGAGGAGCAGGAAGTGATGAGGTATGCACGGTATCTTGACGCTAAATTTGGTCTTGATAATGAAACAGATTTAAGCGTGGTCGGGGATGATTTTGTGATTGAATCAAACTTTCCTTTTGTAGCTGCCATTAATGACGAATTTGATTATGAAACTGATTCAATTCGAGTCGCAAAAAAAGCTATGAAAGATTATTCTCACCTTGAAACTGAAACAGAATCAAGGTGGAAATATCAACTCATGCCATCGTTCATGAATGCTATATTTCTTGCCAGAGAGATTTTGAAGCAGAAAAAGTGTACGCGAATATCCTTAGCTGCATTTATATCTAAGTTCTATTCGACACATGTTAATAGTGAATCATTGAAAATTTATGATTAAACCACAGATAATATTTTATCCAGAATCTACAGTTATATAACCTTGAAATTGATTCATTATCTCTAGAATTTTCTGGAATCCTAAATGTAAGTTAGTGTTGACAAAAATGACTAGCCAAGGTTAAATTAAATTCCAGAATATATAGGGTTGAATAATTAATCTTAAATTGTTTAAGGTGGACTTCCATCCTAACTTTAAATCCCACCATTGATGTTTGCTAAAATCTGTGGGTTCTGTTGAATTGGGTGGTAAAAATTGATTACTGTTAGATTCGTTCCTAGCTTGCGCTTGTAAACTTACTAAGAAATAGGCACTCATAACAAGCTCCCACCCTTCGGGTTCGCAGTCGCCTACGGAGGGAGACCCTCCTGCAGCGCTGTCTCACCATCTTTCTATTTGATGGTAGTTGGTAAGTCTAAAGTCTGCCCATCCTAGCTCATTTTTACCTTGCTTAAAGGCATATTCTATCCAATTGCGAAATCCATAAAGGTTTCCTATTTTTGGTTTTCACCCAAATTTGAGTAGACTATACCGATATAGTTGAGGGTAGTAGCTTCCCCCCTGCGATCGCGCACCGCTTGGTATAGTGGCAGAGCCTGGTTGTAAAATGAGAGCGCTTTTTGCTTTTCACCCAAATCATCGTCTAGTGTGCCTATGCTGATGAGAATGCTTGCTTCCGCCTGCCCACCGCCATCACCGACTGCCCGTAATAGTGGCAGTGCTTGGGTGTAGTAGTCGAGAGCTTTGTGCTTTTCACCTAAACCAGAGTATACTAATCCGATAAGATTGAGTGAGTAGGCTTCCCCCTTTTTATCGTCCACTTGCCGCAACAACTTCAGCGCCTCTTGCAATTTCTCAATTGCCTTTCGCAGAGATTCTTCTGTCCCTTGTTGATATAATTGCGTCCCTTCTGCCAATGCTTGTGCTGCCGCTGCACGATTTGTTTGTCCTGATGATTGTGCTATCTGCAATCTTGTACGCTTCGATGTTGCCATTACTGACTCAGATAAAAAAACCGTACTAAGCAAAAAAGTTAAACTGTAGCAGGTAAAATTGCGTAGTAAGTTGCAGAAAATCCACTGAGACTTTGCACTCCTATTCATTTTTATACCTTAATAAATAATTAGTTACAGCAGTCTTCTCGTATGATGTCCGGCAAATCAACCACAATAAAAACCTGTCAACTCACGTAGAGACGTTGCGTATCCCCTCAATATTTCGGGGTAGGCAATTACTCTGGTTGCCACGACCAACCG
>CAZZVG010000381.1:0-6212 GCA_964657295.1 Iningainema sp.
TCCACTCCTTACTATAGTCTTTACTAGCATCAAACAAGACAGTATGAGCATCTGTTTTCATGGCATTTGCGGATTCAGCTACATTCACGGCAATATCGCAGACGACTTGAGCGTTGTCAGAAAACACTGTTGTTGACGAGATTACTTTTGCCGTATCCAAGTTGGGTACGTTCACAGGGATAATGTAGTGGGGATTACCCCGGCACAGCAGCAAGTCGATATCTAGCTTTTGATCAATCTCAAACTGGACTTTGATATTATTTTTAAAATCTTCCTCATTGATTTCCAGTTTTTTCATCAATGCGTCGCCGTTGTAGCTACCCCAAAGCTGGGGTTTTATATTCTCAAAGTCTTGACGGATAATATTGTTGGTTAATTGCATTCCCTGCCAACTGCTGCGATACTTTGCTCTAGGATCGCCTGCCTTGAGTTGATAAAGTTCTTGACTGGCATAAAAAATCGGATCTAAATTGCCTCCAATCACCTCCCTCTTAAAGGAGCATGGCAGAAAGTAAAACAGATTTTTGACATCAATATAAAGTTGGTTGACTCCTCTACGCAGCAATTCCTTTGACTCCAGAGGCGCGAAACCCAATTGTCGGAGCTTCTCTGCAAAGCAGGCTCCGGCAGAGGTGGCCAGTTTGGTGTATTCTGGTTCAAAGGTGACTCGCTCAGAGTTCCACACGAAATAGTCAGATTTGCTGAAGACTCGGTAAAGTTCGCGTTCGACAAGAGCGATCTGGCAGGTTTTTCCTGATAAAATTAACCAATCGACAACTTCATTGTCTTTGGAATGTGCTATGGGAGCATTCGTTTTGTTCATTAACGCATTCTCTACTAATCCTTGGGCGATACCTATCGCTTCTCGAATCACCGGAGAGATAGCTCTTTCAAATTGCTGTACCGTAATTGTCACAGACATTGAGTCCATCACCTCGCTTGGTAATTGGATGTCACTATGTAGCAGCAATTCGGCAATTTTTTGTCCGTTGAGTAGAAAGATGGGTTCAGATGCGTCTAGTGTCAGCTTTTGACCGAGAGCTATTTTCGCATTTTCAGCTTGTTCCCATAGGGTGTAGAATGTTTGTGTGCGGGATGAGGAGTTTTTCCACCGGGTAGGTAAAACTTTTTCTATGGCATTTAAGGCATCTTTGTATGCGTCACCTTCTTTGATATCTTTGTCTATACAAGCTAACAGACTACCGGGAATGAATTTACCGCTCAGGAGAAAACGATCGTTCAACTCCATCGGATCAACTTTCAACACATCTGCACTCAAACGCTCATGGGTGACTGCTGTCAATAAACAATCAGTGATCGCCGCCTTGAGCAGTAGGAAAACCCGTAGGGTAATCAGTTCACCACCCAACTGCAGATGACCAGAAGAACCTAACAGTTTAGGAGTAAGTTTATAGTAACGTCCACCATCGCCGCGATCTTCACCTGGCAAGAAGGGGTTAATTTCTTCTAGCGTCAAACGAATCAGTGCTAAATCAGTAGTTCCCCCACCAATATCTAATACTAACACATTTTGCCACCATTTGTCCCCATCATAACGACACCGGGTTTTGAAAGACTCAATCCCCACATTCAAATCACCACCAAACTCTCGCCACAGAAAGAAGATAGCAACGGAAATCGCTTCGTCGTAAGCCATCTGCACATCGACGATATCTAGCTTTCTCACTAAATTCTCAATCTCGCGACGGACAAATGGTGAGGCGATGGTTGGGTATGTTACCACGGCTCGGTAGAATTTACCTTCAGAACATTTACCAGGGTGACGTTGGCGGTACTTCTCGGTTAACCCAATCAATTCCGCATACGCAGCTTGCAAGAGTTGGTTAACCTGAATTGTTTCCACCTTACCATCAATCGTGACTTGAAAACCGCGTTCAAGCCCAAAGTAGCCCTTCTATCGACTCTACATTGCCGATGGCATCTAGTCTGTGCTGCCGAGCTTGTTCACCCAAAATAACTTTAACTTTTGCCGAGTCGTCCTTGGAATGTTCCAAACTGACGACTTCTAACTCACTCTTAATTTCCGTCAAACGACGGTCTTTGTCAAGCTCTACTGATATCAAACTTTGCCATTCTAGAGGTGGTACGCGGAAGACTTCGTGATAGATATCGTACAACCGTTTACTAGCAGCAGAACGAAACCAAGGCAATCGTTGAAAAACGCAAATCTCTAGTTGCTGAATGGCTGCCAATAAGTCATGGGTGTCAAAGTTTTGAAACAGAGAAACAATCTGGTGGCGATTGTGATCGTGTGGTATTCTATTTGTAGGAGAACCTGTGTATGTATCCGTACTAATGATGGACATCAGTTGAGTGAGACACTTTTGCCACTCACAATTCCAAGCATCTCCACTGATACCGGGTAAGTCATCGATGGGACACTGACTGAGCCAATTGGCGATGCGATCGCGCAACCTCGCCTCTTGTTCTCCTGGTAAACTATCTGGAGTCACAATCACTTTCGGATCATAGAGAGTGACTGTAGAGTTAGAAGTGCCAAAATCAATGGCAAACCAGCCTGGGTAATTGATTTCTGGCTTTTTGTCTTCCACAGGTAGTATTGGTTTAAAGGGCAATGGTTGCGGAACTGTCATATGTGTTAGAAAATCTCCTACAGGATAAGTCCATATATCGCAGTCTGCTACTGAGTTTCTGGGTGCAGACAGGTTCGGTTCACCTGTCTCATCGGAATCGAAATACTCCATACTTACCTGTAAAGTGCAGTTGACACCTGCAGGTAAGGGTTTATTCCACCAACAATCAATCTGCCGCAATCGCTGTGGGCTAGAGAGTCTCAGTAGCTTGTTCGTAATAGAAAAGTTAACACTTTTATATGCCGCTTGAATTTGTTTTGCCAACTCTTCCGGCATTCCACTCACAGAAATATCAATCCTGGAAATATGAGGTAGGTTGAACCTTTTTGTCGGTTTTATTTCTATGACTGGCAAAAGCAATAGACTACAGTTTTTACTGCGTAATTGATAACTATTTAAAAGCTCAATTTTGACAGACATTTTTATTTAGGAAATGGATAACGAGATGAAGAATTAATCTAAGTACGGGCAGGTTTTAACGATTAATTTTTCGGCGGGAAAATCAATCTGTCAAACCTGCCCCTACTATTCTTCTGGATCAGAAATTGTCGGGATTTGCGAAAGAGTTTCTAACCAGAGAGGAGTCAGAGGAGAAGTTTCTCCGGCTGTAGAGGCGATGTATCTGATTAAAGGTTCATTCTTTGACTTTAAAAGTTCCTGTAAATTGTCTACAATTTCCTTCAAGGCTTGAGAAAAAGAAGATTTCACCTGTTTAGTTAACTGACTCACATACTGCAATAAGTGCAAACCAGCACTGGCAGTTATTTCATCTCGCAGTCGTAAAACGGCGATTTGGTGATTAAATGGCCTTGGGGGAACGGGAAACTTTTTATCAGGACTCCAGTCAAAAATTTGACCATTTTGGTGCTTGTCATCTTTACGTGCTAGAGGAAATAAAGCGTCAGCATTGATAGGGGAAGCATTGCCTGCAAGTCCACTGTGTTGAATGACGAGTTTCTGCCATTTATGAGTAGGATCGATCGCCCGCTGAATATTTCTAAATAAGCGAACTTGACTCCTGCCAAATTTGTGCTCAATGTACTGTTCCTTTTCAGGTAGCAATATTGGGTTCAGTTTGTCGCGTTGTATTTCCACACTGCCAGACAATTTCCCAAATAAGTTTGCGACTGCTTCTGTCGTGCTTTCATGAGCAAAGACTTGCATTTCCTCTATTGTTTGCACAAATGCTGGATAGAAATCATCGCTTTTCGTGGGAATAAAGTCTTCAACTTCATCCTCATCAAAAAAGCTTTCACGTTTTGTTAAGGCGATCGTGCCATTTTTCGTTCTGTCGAAGAGTAAAGTCCACTCACTCCAATCAAAGAATATTTTATCAATCAGTTTATCTTTTACAATATTACTGATAGAAACTCCGTGACTATTCTTTAATATAGGCTGTTTATCTAAATCTTCATAAAATTGTCTGTAAGTCGTGACTAAGTTCTCAATACCTTCGCGCAAGGTGAGAAAAGCTTGACTTTCAATAATTGGTAAATATGCCGGTATTTCCTCTAAGAGATTCTTTAAATAAATCTGCTCTTCACGCAAAGCGATCGCCGCCCTTTGAGTGTCTTCTAAAAGTTGTTTCATCCCATGAATAGACACATGCTCCTTAAGTAAAGAACGCAATCTGCTAATTCCACCATCCTCAGCATAGTCACTCAGTTGCTTGTGCAGTGTGTGAGAAGAGGGTAGAATTTCACTCAATTGCTGCCATTTGCGCCGCATTTCTAACTCATCAGGTTTGTTCGGTTTGTCCAATTCAGGCAAAAACTCAGCCGAACAAACTTGCACTAGAGAAGAAAGTTCTGCTAATTTCGTCAATCCGTAAAGTTGCGACAATAAGACAATATTCTTCTTTTCAGTAGTTAAATTGCTCGCACTGGCAAGAGTCAATTGGAGAATCTTCAGACTATCCAGTAAATTTTCTTCACACAACAATGGTTCTTCTAATAGTTCTTCAAGAGTGCGTTCGTCACTCCGGGAGAAAGGAAGTTGATTAAACCGCCCTACACCTACAATGATACGATCTTTGAGGTCTTCTCCCTTATCCCGTTCCAGCATACTGCGAATTTTCGATGCAGTGACGCACCCTGGATATCTGCCGTTTAGTAACAGCAGAATAGTTTGTACATCTCTGAGTTCCCGCACAGACAAAAAAGCATCCCTCACCCCAGAATCAGCAGAACCCAATCCGGGAAAGTCAAGGAGTAAAAATTCATTTGTCCCTTGTAAAGCAGACAAATCCCAGATTTCTTTTGATACCTCAACAGTAACATCCAAGCGACGAATCAACGAGAAGCTATTCTGTAAATCTTGAGCTGAAGGCTGTGCCAAATCCCAACTCTCGGTTAGGGGGGGTAGACTGTCAAAGCTAAGTTCTAGGATATTCATGGCTGGCTCCGCAAGTTTCAACCCCTTGCAAGCCGTGATATTGTCAATTTGGTAGCTTTTGCCGCAGATGTCTTCGCCGTATACACTGTAAGTACGTACAAACACTACCAACTCTCGTAGCAAAGAACGTAGTTCCAAACTTTGAGTCTGATTCCAGACTTGCTCGCACCAACTGAGGATACCTTGACTATCAACAACACCTGTAGGCTGTAAACTTTTTAAGGGAGCAAGCTGGGAAGGCTGTATTTGTGCCGCCTTTGAGCGTTGTTCAGCTTCTTCAAGCATAAAGCAGAGACACTCTTTTATACCTGCATGTGACAAGTATTCCACCGTATAGTTCCCAACTTTCGTGGTTTGAAAGTCTGCCTGGGGAACAAGGTGGATGGCAGTGACGTTCCCTGTCGTCGGAGTTTCACTCACTGGTAAAGCATCAGCGTAGCCGATCAGACTGCCCAGAAGCAATGTTTTGCCACTACTAAATTCCCCCATAATCCCGATTTTCACTGGGGAGGATGCAAGTTGTACTGTTCTCTGGGCAGACTGCTGAAGACGCTCAATGCTTTCATGAATGCTATTTGGCACCCAACTATCCTTAGGTGGTGGGTTCAATGAAACCAATTCCAAACTCTGAAGTATCGATTCCCCATACTCTTTATAGCGGCGCAATTTTTCTACTGCCATAACATTTTTCATCTAATCACCTGATTCAGAATTACGTGGTTTGTTAATTGTTGATTGTTGATGGTTAATGGTTAATTGCAATCAACCATCCATCAACAATTAACCAAGAACACGATATTAGAGAGCTTGAGGGTTTTGGATTAATCTCACGCTCTGTATCATTGGCAAGTACTATTAAGGAATTATTAGTCATGTTCTGTTTTTTAAACCAAAAACTAAAGTCTAGCAACTTCAGCAATTTGTTTGTTCCTAATTGCCAGATCCAGATATCGCTAGGGACTCACGCATTTTCTCTAGTTTTTGAAATACATTCTTTGCCAAATTTATTATTAATACTGATGCTATTTTTATACTTATAAGATAAATTTGTCATTCCTTGGTAGTACAGAGCCTACGGATTAATCTAGTCCTTGCTACAATTCATCTCCCGGCATGGGATTGACATCAGGTACTCTTGCCAAAATTTCATCAAAGCGATCATAATCAGCGGCTTGTGCTGCAAGCCACAAGTGACTGAGAGAT
>CAZZVG010000382.1:0-6211 GCA_964657295.1 Iningainema sp.
GTAGTGGCTACTTGTACGCCTCGAATTTTGGTAATTGGTTGGTGGCAATACCAGCACTAGTTGTTTACGGGTTCAGTATCGCTTCAATGTTTGCCCCAATGCATGAAGCCGTTCACAGAAATGCTTTTGCCAATAATCGCTTGAATGATATAATTGCTATGTTTGCAGGCTTGCTCTCATTTTACAATAGCACTTTTTTTCGTTATTACCATCAGAGGCATCATCTTTATACGCGCATTCCGGGTAAAGATCCAGAATTAACTGATATGACCCCTAAAAATTGGGGTGAATATATACTGGTTATCAGTGGTTTGCCTTGGTGGTTCGCTCATGTTCAAGGACATTTCCAGGTGGCATTAGGGTTACTTGACGATTGCCCATTTATTCCTTTGTCTGCACGTACCCAAGTCATTCGTTCAACTCGATTCCAGTTAGCTGTTTACGCAGGGGCGATCGCTATTTCAATTTTATTTGCGCAACCTTGGTTTTTTCTTTATTGGCTACTGCCGCTCATGGTTGGGCAACCAATTCTGCGCTTCATTTTGCTGGCAGAACATACGGGTTGTACTTTAGACAATAATATGTTCACAAATACGCGCACAACGCTGACACTTTTACCTGTGCGCTTATTTATGTGGAATATGTCTTTTCATACTGAACATCACTTATACCCCTCAATTCCTTTCCACGCATTACCAAAAGCGCATCAACACTTAAATTCTCACTTAACTTACCTTGATCAAGGTTATATCAGAGTTAACCAATATATTACTAGTCAATTAGGACAACTGCCCAGTTAATTCGGGTACCGTAGGCTATTTCATACTTATCTGTAACCATGTATCATCAAAGGATTAACTGTTGCGATGCAAACAATAGAAAAAGCCAGCAAGCCTTCAGTATCGAAAGTGATTGTGATTGGAGGTGGCATAGGTGGCTTGACTTTAGCCCGTGCTTGTCTTGATGTTGGAATTGAAGTGGAAGTTTATGAAAAGCGCCAACAGATAGATATGTTATCTGGACCCGGAGGCATATTCATTCAGCGCAATGCTATGCGAGTTTACGATCAACTCTTGTCAGGAGAGATTTCCAAACGTTTTTACTCGCAAGGAGGCAAAATTCTTAAGGGCGGGTTCTTTAGTAAAACTGGAGATCCTCTCTACATTAACTCTCCCTCTTTTGTAGGCGTTGAAGATTTGGGTGTATGTCTTACCAGACCTGATCTGCAACGAATTTTATATGAGGTTTTACCTCAGGGTACAGTTAAAACTGGTGTTGGAATGAGCAGCTTTGAGGACAATGGAGATAGTGTACGGGTGTGCTTTCAAGACGGCAGTACAGCTACGGGAGACATTTTAGTAGGCGCTGATGGTTTGTATTCAAAGGTACGTGCAAGTCTAAGCAATCTTGAACGGTTAGAAGAGCCTATTTATAGTGGTATGTGCTGCTGGAGGGGATATTTTGACGGTTCAAACATACCGCTAGATCCACAATACAGTTGGATGGAATGCTGGGGGCGAGGAAATCGCTTCGGATATTTTGATGTTGGAGGAGGACGGTTTTCCTTCTACGCTTTTAACAACAGCATCCTTGGTGGTGATGATTATACAATTGGTGGTTCAACTAAAGCATTGCAGTTGATATTTTCGGATTATGCTCAACCAGTGCCGAGCATCATTGAGGCTTTAGATAATCAGAGCATTTACCGAGATGATATTTTTGATCGCCAACCGTTGGGCGACGAATGGGGAAAAGGTCGAGTGACATTAATTGGAGATGCGGCTCATCCAGTACAACCAAATCTAGGTCAGGGTGGCTGTATGGCAGTGGAAGATGCATTTGAACTTGCTAAGTTGCTAGCAATTGGTGTCAACCATGACCAAGTTCCATCACGACTGCGTCAGTTTGAAAGCAGCCGCAGCCGACGGGTAACTCGTGTCTTCAAGACATCCCGTCAAGTAGGTAGGCTTGGGCAAACGAACTCCGAAGTTGGATGTCTTTTCCGCAACTGGATTTATAAGCTGACTCCCACGTGGTTAGCTGACTTACAATTTAGATGGTTGTTTGATTACCAACCTTGAAAAGTAAAACTGTTCCAACATTCGTCAGAGTCAAAACAATCAGAGGACACTCATCCGTATTATCTCGTAATCTTTTTCAAAAATCAAATAGGATTCCTATAGTTATTCTTATACCAGCGTTAACCTTGGTACATTAAGATGCTGGCAGTCGCACCAACATACGACAGCCACATCTTTAGGAGTAGATCACGTGAAAATCCCTCGTCTTCTGTTATTAGTAGGTTTGTGCCTATGCTTACTTTTGTGGGTTAAGCCTTTACAAGCGCAGGAAACTCAAACGACATCGGGAGCAGCCAATATTAATGCCACTATCCCAGATCAGACTGTACCAGGAGCAGGCAATACTGATGCCATTAACATCGCGCAAAAATCTCCTTTGGTGCAGTCAGCTCACAATTTTTTGGTACAACAAACCCAGCAAATTCAAGATGCCAATCTCAGAAAGCTGACACGGGATGCGATTAGCAACCCCAAAACCTGCATCGTGCATAGAGCTGGGTTGACTGATAGCCAAAAGCAAAATCTCTTGCAGCAATTGTTAGATGCAGGCTTGGTAAATCCTGTAGACGGTAGTACATTTCCTGGCGGACTTATAGCTGGAGTCTTTCCGCCAGTAAACAACGATGGCAGTGCCTGCCCCCAACTTCCCCAACCATTTTACTCTGCTCCCGGAAGCGGTAATAACAGTCACCATGCCTACCCAGGAGGGTTGTCAGTGCATGAAGCTTTCAATAATTTGAGTAGCTTGAGCTTCGCCAATAATTATCGACAGATCTATGGTCAAACTGGTAAAGATGGTCTACCAATTATCAAACCATTTAACTACCGCAATTCAGATATCTACCTCAACGACGACTTAATAAGTGCTGCTCCCATTTGGCATGACTGGGCTAAGCCAATTGTCTTCCAGTGGTATGCTGACGGTACTGAATTTCAGGAATTGAACTTTGGTGGTAATGGTCAAACTGATCTTTACGGTGCCGCAGGGGATTCCAGAACTGGTGGGCATCACATTCTTGGTTTAGCAGAAACGATGAAGCGCGGTTTGTCTCCTGAGTTTGTGATTACTCAAGCTTCCGCCCACTCTGCACCAACTCTCGGTAATGAATACAAAGTTGTTAATTGGTTGCGCACTGCCGCGATTTTGGCTCAGATTGACCCCGTAGCGCAAGGTTACTTGTTTGTGGATAGCCAAAACCATCTGCGTTTGCCTCCTGTACGCAAGCTTGGTAGCCTCGATTTGACGGCAGTTGCTTCAGCCCAAACTAACTTACTGGCTGAGTATGCCCTACACAACCTCTCAGATGCTGATTTCGTTCTGACAATTCCAGCTATCACTATTGACCAAGTACTTCTAAGTGCGATCGCACCTCAATTCGGCTACGATCCTAAAGATACAGCTACCTACGTCAATCGATTCCGCAATCCGGTACTCAGTTATCTCTCTGCTGAACGGTTGATGATTATTTATGGTAACAATGGGCTTGATGGCGTAGTTGCAGAAGTTAGCAAACTTAGCAAGCGGAAAATTATCTAGAACTGCCAGATAGCAAAAAAACTGCCAATGGTGAACCCGATCTAAGATCGGGTTCACGATGCTTTCTACTTCTTTATATACAATTTAGATGTAGAACAGCTGATCAGCTTTATCTTGAAAACATATGAGTCAAGCCTTAACCAAACCGATAACATTTGATGAATTTATTGAGTGGTATCCAGAAGATTCTGAGGTAACTTACGAATTACATGATGGTGTAATTGTTGAGATGGCAAAACCTAGAGGTAAGCATTCGAGAGTAACTGGTTTTACAATTAACCATCTCAATATAGCTATTAAAAGTTTAAATAAAGAGGATATTTGGTTTATCCCCAGAGAATCGATAGTCAAAACCTTAGAAGGTAAATCGGGATACGAACCGGATATTATTATTTTAGATGAAGAAGCTCTCGTTAAAGAAACAAGATGGGAAAGTGAGTCTATTATTGAAATAGCTGATTCGGTAAAATTAACTGTTGAGGTCATCAGTACAAATTGGCGAGATGATTACTCGAAAAAATCTGCAGACTATGAAGAGATGGGCATTCAAGAATATTGGATAATTGACTATGATGCTTTAGGTGGTAAGCGCTTTATTGGCGACCCTAAACAACCAACTATCTCAGTTTATCAACTCATTAATGGGGAATATCAAATTACTCAATTTAGAAATAACGACAAAATTATTTCTCCAACATTTCCTACTTTCAATCTTACTGCAAATCAAATTTTTAATGCTCGTTTGTAAATTTATTGACCAGCTTTAAAAATTTGTTCTGCTGTCAAAATTAACTCAGGGAAACGAGGAGATATAATGCGATTGCTACCCCGAAATTGACTGACTTGGTATTCCCCATCAATGAGTTGATAAACTGAAATAGCAGGTTGTTTGGGATTACCAATAAATTTCCTAGCCCCCAATGCTGCATAGTCAACAATCCAATATTCGGGGATACCCATTTCTTCATAATCGGCAAGTTTCAGATAATAATCATCGCGCCAATTGGTACTGACTACCTCAATTACTAAAGGAATTGATGCACCCTTAGTAATAGTAGAAGACTTTTCCCAAAGAGGTTCATCAATCAAAGCTGCGTCATTTAGTATTAATACATCAGGGAAATAACCTGATTCTCTTTCGGGTGGTTTTACAATTGCTTGATTGGGAATAAAGTAGGGGAGATTTAATCGTCTAAACTCTAATGTCAATTCCGCTGCCGAAAATCCCTTTATCCTTTCATGTTTTCCCGTAGGCTGTGACATTTCGATAATTTCCCCATTGTGCAATTCATAGTGTACCCCAGAGTTTTCGGGATACCAAGCGATAAAGTCCTCAAAGGTAACTATTTTTGGTAAGGCTTGGGTCATAAGAATTTATTACTGTGGGTTTGCTTTTATTCTAGAGCGTCGGTCAGTCGCTTCTCAAGAGTCAAAAGTCAAGAAATAATGATTGACAAAATAGAGATAATTTGATGTATAATTACAAGCCGCGAAGTGTCTACGTATACTTGCTTTATTCGCTTACATTTAGCCTTCTCTAATGTATCTATTATTACGACTCCAAGATCTGCTTAAGAACATATCGGGCACGGTTATAAATAACACCTGGTCGTGAACTCTCTCGTGGACCTGCAACATTCAAAATGCGAATGTTGTGTTCTTGAATCCAACTCCAGAAACGAGTAGCATCCTTTTCACTGAATGACAGTGCGTCAATGATGAGAACAGGGCGATTATATTTACGCGTGAGATCAACCGTCAGTTTTGTTCCTCCTTCAAGTGGTCCATATGTGAGGACGAGTGTTCCATCTGAATCTCGGACGTTCCACTCAGTACGTACTGCGTAGTCTGTACTCGTCGTCTCTTGAAGCGGGTAAACAGATGGTATCTTTCCATCCTCTGCAAGCCGTCCTTTTGGACACCATCCACGAACTGGTAACAAAAGCGACAGAGCCGTATCAAGCGCGGCTCTGTCAACTCCTGTTTGACCTCCGGTGACAACCCAAAGCCGTTGATGAGAGGATATTGACTCTCGCTTCTCGGATGGCGTGGTGACTGGAAGCGCAATCGCTTTACCCTGCATGACTCCTATAGCGAGAAATGCCAGTACAACGCCTCCAAGGCTCGTAATGACGTTGTTAACTTTCATGGATAATATAGCGCTTCTCAATTGGGTTAACCACAACACTTTTAGAGGGCGAACAGCCGTTCGCCCCTACAGTGTATTGCTGACCTTCGAGAACTGCTATAGCTTTCCTTTCACGTTTGGTCACGACCTTTAATGAGTCAACATGCAGACTTTCCCCATTAAAGTGCATCTGGAACATTAAAAAAAAGACTGTTGTTCAAAAAACTGTCAATCATTTTGCAAATTACGCTTTATGCTTGAAGTAGAGTTTATCAATTTATGAGTATCAAGCGATGAAACTAGCTCATGCTATTTTAGGAGTTTTTCTGGGAAGTCTGTCTTTCTTGAGTGTTTCACAAAATGCTCAGGCTTCGTATGGGGATTGGAACCAATACCGTTATGAGCATGCTAATGATCGCGATCGCGACTCTGATCGAGATCGGCATGATCATGATCGTAACCGTG
>CAZZVG010000383.1:0-6210 GCA_964657295.1 Iningainema sp.
CTCCTTGTCCTCCTCATCCTCCTCATCCTCCCCACTCCCCAACAAATAATTAGCTTTTAGGACTGTTATGGAAGTTATTCCGGCAATTGATTTACTAGAAGGTCGCTGTGTGCGACTTTACCAGGGAGACTACGAGCTCGCGCAAGTTTTTAACGACAACCCGGTTGAGGTTGCTAAACAGTGGGTTGAACAAGGAGCTACAAGATTACATGTAGTTGATTTGGATGGGGCGAAAACAGGTAAATTAGTTAACCAAGCTGCTATCGAGGCGATCGCCCTTGCGGTATCGGTGCCAATTCAAGTTGGTGGAGGGTTGCGCGATCGCGTCAGTGTGCAACAAGTACTTAATTTAGGCGTACAGCGGGCGATTCTGGGAACCATCGCTGTAGAACAACCTCAGCTAGTACAACAACTCTGCCAAGAATTTTCCGGACAGATTATTATTGGTATTGATGCTCGTAACGGACTGGTGGCGACTCACGGCTGGCTAGAAACCTCAGAAGTTTTTGCCACCCAACTGGCTGTACAAATGCAAGAATTGGGAGCAGCAGCCATCATCTACACCGATATCCACCGTGACGGTACCCTTTCTGGACCAAATCTAGATGCTTTACGCTCACTCGCTGCTACAGTTTCTATTCCTGTCATTGCTTCTGGTGGTGTAAGTTCGATCATAGACCTCTTGAGTCTGTTGGCATTAGAACCACAAGGCGTCACTGGTGTGATTGTTGGTCGTGCTCTGTATACTGGCGATATTTCTCTGAGGGAAGCTTTACGTGCGATCGGTCCTGGGCGTATTCAGGATATTCCACCCGATCTAGATTTTTCTGCATTTGCTTGAGTCTACCCAGCCCTCCCTGGAAGCGGGGAGGGGTTCTTTTAGATTATTTTTTGTTGTTTTCCGGATTAGCAATTTACGGCTGTGTATCTCAACTTGTAGACAGTTCTAAATAATCCGGTGTTTATGTATGACTCTTGAAACATCTTCTGACGATGGGAAACCTGACCAAACTGAGCCAGGTTTGATGTCCGATGTTAATAAAAACCAAACAAATAAGCCGACCTCGCCAAAAAAACCGAATGGAAAGGTGAAAGTTGCTGAGGTTTGAATTTGATTATTGGTGACAAATTTTCAATTTTATTTTTTCATTTTAAATCTTTATTTTAAGGTTTCCTCCTCTTAGAGACGCAATCATCGAAGCGTCTCTATTTTCTTATTTTTGCTCGACATTTTTTTTGATATTTTTCCGTAATTTGTCATAAACATAACGTAGTTAAATTTGTTCTTCATAAAATGGTTTGAAATATGAACAGTAAAAAACCAACTACTCGAACTACAGTTAAACCAGACAGAACCAAGTCTAGTTTCATCAACAAAGATATCAAGACAGTTGAGGTTGCTGATGAACCACCTCCTGATAATGGTAGCCCTGACCGAACTGAGCCTGGTTAAGCCAAGTGCCACCATCGTTATGAAGGAGGTTGGCTTATTTATTTTTTACCTGAATTTTAGCTTGCTCTAATGCTATTTCTTTGACAGCAGGTAGGGCTAAAGCCCACCATCAGTAATTGCCACTCATGGTACTGCGACTTTCCCGCTCGTGAAGTCGTCGTTCCATTTTGGGACAAACATGAAACGTCCCCTAATCAAATTAAACCTTATTGTTTAAGAGATTAGGGGACAGTTGAGTGTTTGTCAGACTCTGATTGGGTCTTGTTCCTTGATGTACCGTTTCACAGTTTCGCGCATTAGCGCCACCAGTAGAAGAAACAAAGTACCCAATTTTCCAAAATACGGGTTTTTTGTAAAACTGATTGCAATGGTCAAGAAACTCTTTACGGATGAGGCGACTACTAACAGTTTTGAGATTGTTAGCAAAAGCACTAATTTGAACCTTGGGGTTGATATCAATCAACAAATGGCAGTGGTCTGATTCCCCGTTGAATTCAACCAAAATACAATCCCACTTTTTACAGGTTTCGGCAAAGATTTCATGCAACCGATGTAAGACATCACCAGTAATAACTTTACGTCGGTACTTTGTGACTAGGACTAAATGTATAGAAATGTTATAAACAGTTCCGCCAGACAAGATTTTATTTGACATGGACTAATTCGGTATGGTAATTTAGCCCTAGTCTAGCAGGATAACCTAGGAGAGCAAATTGCAGACAGCTTACAAGTTTAAGCTACAACCCAACAAAAAACAAGTGGAGTTGCTAGAGGATTGGCAGCACAAAGTAGGGTATATTCAAAACCGTTCTTTGGGCGACAGAATTGCTACCTATAGCAACACATTTGTTCAAGGGAATTACTGCGATTTGTATAGTCGTCGGGAAATATGTGCTGAATACTTATATTGCGATTTAGAGACGCAGACTTTAACTAGTCCACTACACTGTTCCGTCAGTAAATCCGCATCACTGGGTTATCCTTGGAAAACAGACAATCCTAAATTACGTAGAGCCAAGCCTGACAAGGATGGTAATATAAAACCGTTTAATCCTAAGCGTAGTGGTGTTGAGTTACATTCTAGTTGGCTAACAGAGTTCAAAAAAACTCATCCAGAGTATTTAACAGTTAATGCCGACGTATTACAGCAATCATTGCGTCACGTTGATTCTGCATTCAATAAGTTTTTTGCCAACGGCGCTGGATTCCCCAATTTTAAGCAACACAAGAGCGTTGGGTTTGAGTTTAAGCCCGGTACGGTCAAAATTAGCGATCAACAAATAACATTTCCCGGCTTAGGGACGATGAGGTTTTTTAAGTCTCGCTTCATACCTACTAGTTGGGAAATCAGGACGGTAACAATTAGCCGTGATATTGATAGTTGGTATGTCGCGGTATTACTAAGAGATGAAACCGTACCAGATATCTCAGTCAAGTCTTTGAATGAGTGTAAAACAATCCAAGGCGCAGATGTGGGGATTAAAAAGCTTGTTGCCCTTAGTGATGGGATAATGATTGAGAACCCACAGTTTCTCAAAAAATCCAAACGTAGACTTTCCCTTCGTCAGCGTCGTGTTTCCCGCAAGCAGAAAGGCTCAAATAATCGCGCAAAAACTGCCAAGCGATTAGCTCGTACTCATCAAAAAATTCGTCGCCAACGAGAAGATCATCAGTGGAAGGCAGCCAAAAGAATCGCTCTTCACGCTGATATCACAGTGTTTGAGGATTTAAATATTAAGGCGATGAAGTCTCGTTGCAAGCCTAAACTAGACATTGAGACGGGCGTGTACCTGAAAAACGGGCAAGCAGCTAAAGCAGGTTTGAACAAAGCAATCAGTGATGCATCTTGGTACTCGCTACGCAAAAAAACCAAGCATCAAGCATTAAAGTTAGGCAACCTCGTGATTGAGGTTGACCCCAAATATACATCTCAGGAATGTCCAGAATGTCATCACATTAGTGCTGGTAACCGAGACA
This sequence comes from Iningainema sp., assembly GCA_964657295.1. Classification (GTDB taxonomy): domain Bacteria; phylum Cyanobacteriota; class Cyanobacteriia; order Cyanobacteriales; family Nostocaceae; genus Rhizonema. Next base: position 3,431 of record CAZZVG010000383.1, read on the forward strand.
AAGAAAAGTTTATTTGTGAAGAATGCGGTCACGCTTCGGACGCAGACACCAACGCTGCAATTAATCTCGCGCACCGTGGTAAACAAAAGCTTAGAACAGATTCTCTACTGGTGGTCAGCCAGAAAGTCACGCTTAAGGAGGCGGCTGAAACGCCGCGAGCATCCTCTGTATCGAGGGAGGAGCCTAAGAACCCTGCTAAGTCAAGATCTCAGCATCGTCAATTGTTGCTATTGAAAGTTAAAAGCACACCCGGTGATATGAAGTCTCGTACCAAATCTCAGGGGAAAGTGCCTGAAATTCAGTATACACAATTAACTTTGTTTGATGATATTGACCGGGATGCTTTTAGATCAACTAGCTAAGATCTTTAAGAATCCGTTTCCATACCCGAAGGGTTGGGAACGGTAGTTCAATACCCTGTGTATGGGCGTGGGATTGCAGAGGGTTAGGTTCCGGCTTCTTCTTCCCAGGTGACGGTGACTCCCAGCTTAGTTAAGGTTTTTTCAACTAACTCGCGAAACGGCTGAGAATGTCCACCAAACAAGTGAATTCTGGGTTTGCGAGTAGGGAGTTGATCTTGATAAGCCAGGACTTTTAATCCTTCTTTCCAGTCCGAGACGTGCTTGATTTCAATCACATACTCATCTGTCACGAGGTCAGCAAAACCGACTAATGTTTCATATTCCGTCTTGCCGCCTTCTCGTTTTTGCAGGGCTTGTTTAACTTTCAGTTCTGTTTCAAAAATTGAGTTCTCTATTTGTAAATTCATCGTTGTGGCTCCTAACTTCTTAAAACAATTCTCGCAAATTCTGTAATTTAAGCCATCCCAACGTTCCATCTGAAAAGCAGACAGGGAAAGACGACGGCGACACTGGTAGCAATAGAGCCTAACCTGTCTAGGACTCACAATTTAGAGAAGACTGCAAGGGGAGGGATAGACGGGGAGTCTTGGGGCATTAGATTTTGCTGTTCTATGAGCGTTTTTCGACCTGTTGTACTTGTTGGTTGGTGTCTTGTTATCGAGACGTGGCGAATTCACTGGGTCTGACCGCTTTTGGGGTGAAAGAAGACTGTGTGGGTAGGCGATCGCAACTTACCTGAGGTTATAGGGGATTTTATCACAATCAGTTATTAGAGTTTTGGGTTCAACTATCTCGACGCGGAAGTGGGGTTTAATTTGGGGAATTTTCATACTGGCGTTGCTGATTCCATCTATGAAAATGATTTTACGTGCGGCGGACCAAAATCCTTGTAGAGACGTAGCAGTGCTACGTCTCTACATCCGGATTCATATGTCAATAACTTAAACAGCGATTGGTGGATAGGGAATGAGAATGAACTCCATTGCATCTCTGTAATTTTTGCAAGCGGTACAACCCGAAAAGTAAGCTAGCGCCGTCTACCTGATTGAATCGCAAACCGCTATATATCATGTCCGTTTGATTAGCCATAATTCCCGTGGAAATTATACACAACCCCCTCCTGCGGGGAGGGGCGCTTTGGCGTTAGCCACAAGCGGGGTGGGGTGATCTTATTATGGGTGATTCGACGGACATGATATTATTTGTTTTTCACCTGACTTTTAGCTTGCTCTAATGCTATTTCTTTGACTGCTTGGTATGAATTCACATTTGCAGTTCCTTCAATAGCTTTAACTGCTAGATCCTGAACTTGTTTAAGGGCAGATTCAAGTTGTTTGGATAGGTTTTGAATACGCACTTCTTGATTGCCGATCGTCTGTTCTAGAGATAGCAGTCTCTGTTCATAGAAACGCTTTTGCCCTTCTACTTCCTTAGCCAATAAATCTGATTTTACCTTTGCCTGATAGTAGGCGATACCTTTGCCTTCTTCTGTAGCTTTCTTGATAGCTGCTTCTTTTTCTTTAGGAAATGCCTCTACCTTAGCTTTAGATTCTTCAAATTGTTTTTCTTGCTCAGAAATTACTTTCTCACGTTCAGCCCACTGTTTTTCTATTTCTTGTCGAAATTCTTCCAGTTGTTTATATAGCCTTTTTTGCTGTTGTTCGTATTCATCTGTCTCCAGTTTGCGCCGGAGTTCTAAATCATACTTATAGTTTGCTACATCCCGTTGGCGAGTTTTATTGATGGTTTCATTTCTTTCTTTTATAGTTGTTTTGTGTTCCTCTTCCTCTTTTTGCCAAGCATTCCTTTGATTGTAAGTTTCTTGTGATAATGCTTCATCTCGCTGTCTAAACTCTTCTTGATAAGCCTTGGAGTTATCTTCATAGGCTTTGATAAGAGTATCTAATGTATCTTCTAATATTTCCAAATTATGCAGTTGTTTTAATTGTTGAACTTCATTTTCTACAGCTTGCCTGATTTCTGCTAAGTTATATGCTTGTGTGCTTAGTTGTTCCGACAATTCACTAGCAGCACTACCAAAGCCAAGTTGAATTTTCGATAAACTGGTAATCGTATAATTCATCTTTTGTTGCACACTATAATGTTGATTAATAGTTGGTTTTTGCTGGTCTTTAGTCGCAGAATTGTTTTCTCTTGCTTGTTGCTCAAGTTGTGATTTCAGCGTTGCTTTTTCCTTGGTTAATTCTTCGTATGCTTGAAGAATTTCACCTTTCGTACTCTTTTCATTTGGCTTTTTAGTTGGCATAATAAACCTCCTATTTTGATAGTTGATACTTGATAGCTATTAGTTGGTATTGTAATTTTCTACTAACCACTAACAATTAACAAATTGCTATTTTGCAGAATTTCCAAAAGCTCTCATTGCCAAATCTTGTGCTTGTTTCAATGCAGTTTGTA
>CAZZVG010000384.1:0-6200 GCA_964657295.1 Iningainema sp.
CCTCTCCCACTCCCCCACTCCCCCACTCTCTTTTGCTCTATACGTAAGTGATAATATAGTTAATAAATAATCTTCAGTTGGCTTTTTTACGTCAGTTGATTTACTAAATACATAAATAATATTATAAGGGAGCATTTAAGATATGGATATGCAAGTCCTGAGAGAACGTGCTGATCTTAGCCGTGCAGAAGTTGCCTTCAGGCTTGCAATTAGTGAAACTAGTGTTCGCAATTGGGAAGCAGGACGTACTGAACCTACCATGACACCAAAGAAATATTTAGAAGCTTTGCGACTGTTTAAATGCACACCAGAAGAGTTGGCAACAGCAAGCGAAAAATCAATTAATCAACGGCATAAACGCAAACCAGGAAGACCGAGAAGGTTTCCAGATGCTCAGTTTAGTAGTGCTGAGTCCTGAAGTCAATGCTTTAGGAACACAATGTTGTGATTCTAGCCAGTAATCTGTCAAAGTTTATTGGCTTGCGGATAAAGTCGTTGGCTCCGGCTTCTAACCCTTCTGCTGCACTAGCCTCTTCACAAGCAGTCACGAGGATAATCGGAATAAAGGGTAGCTGGTGATTTTCCCGAATGTTTCGGGTGACTTCATAGCCATTCATTCCAGGCATCATGACATCTAGCAGCAATAAATCGGGTGGTGAAGCTTCGATCTTCGCGATCGCAATTCTACCATTGTTCGCAGTATCAACCTCATATCCCTCTGCTTCTAAAGCAGATTGAAGCAAAAATAAATTATCCGGAAAATCGTCCACCACTAAAATGCGACAACGCTTCACTGAAAGCATAAAAGCAAAACCTTGTAATTCAAGTTCAGCCAGACACAGCAACATGCCTAAGCATTTATACTGGCAAAAAAATTATAATATTTAAATCATACTTTTTATAGATGACTTATCAATAATGTATTTTCTATACATGCGTTTAAACAGCTATTAGTCTTACGTTACACTAATTCCAGTCGTTAGAATCATGAGGAGACTAACTTTATATAATTTAAAAAAAGTCTGCAAGATTGAATGACAAGGAGGAGAACCAAAGGAGTGCGATCGCTCACGGTATTTTTGGCAAATGCACGATAAGATTCTTAAAAATAATCGTATTCACAGGTCTAATGGCAGAAACACTATTCTTTAACGCTTTAAGGGAAGCCATTGATGAAGAGATGGCGCGTGACTCTACTGTATTCGTTCTTGGTGAAGACGTAGGACACTACGGTGGTTCCTACAAAGTCACTAAAGATCTGTACAAAAAATATGGCGAACTCAGAGTTCTAGACACTCCCATCGCAGAAAACAGCTTTACTGGTATGGCAGTAGGAGCAGCAATGAGTGGGTTGCGACCGATTATCGAAGGTATGAACATGGGATTTTTGCTTCTTGCCTTCAATCAAATCGCCAACAACGCTGGCATGTTACGCTATACTTCTGGCGGTAACTTCAAAATTCCGATGGTAATTCGTGGTCCGGGAGGGGTAGGACGACAACTGGGTGCAGAACATTCCCAGCGACTAGAAGCCTACTTCCAAGCTGTTCCTGGGTTGAAGATTGTCACCTGCTCAACACCTTACAACGCTAAAGGGTTGCTGAAATCCGCCATCCGCGATGATAACCCAGTGTTATTTTTTGAACACGTTCTGCTTTACAATCTCAAAGATGACCTGCCAGAAGAAGAATATCTGCTACCCCTGGATAAAGCAGAAGTTGTACGTCCGGGGAAAGATGTAACAATTCTTACCTACTCTCGCATGAGACATCATGTGATACAGGCGGTGAAAACTTTAGAAAAACAAGGTTATGACCCAGAAGTCATCGACATAATATCGCTAAAACCTTTGGATTTTGATACGATAGGCACGTCCGTGCGGAAAACCCATCGAGTGATAATTGTCGAAGAATGCATGAGAACAGGTGGGATTGGAGCAGAATTAATTGCCCAAATCAACGAGCGCCTGTTTGATGAACTGGATGCACCTGTACTACGGCTTTCTTCTCAAGACATTCCGACACCTTATAATGGGACTTTGGAACGGCTAACAATTGTCCAACCAGAGCAGATTGTAGAAGCTGTGGAAAAAATGGTAGCTTTACGAGTTTAGACGACCAGGCTTGGGAGGCGCGTCTCTACTTCACGCCTCCCTTACGTCTATTCAGACATTTAGGTGTAAAATATAACTCATGTTGAGATAGGATTGACAATAGACGTGCCATCTTCGTGCTAAGTGAATTTACAATTCATAACTCCTAACTCTATTGTCCTAATTCCTAACTCGATCAAAAGAACGCTATCATAGCGTTTGTCACAACGGTTGATGGTATGCAGAGACAGCGATCGCTATTAATATTAACCATTATTTTGGTAATTGCGGCAATTGCGGCGATTGCCTTAATTCCAGTGTCTTTAGGACTGGACTTGAGGGGAGGATCACAGCTGACAATTCAGGTGAAAACAACACCTGAAATTAAGCAAATCACCGAACGCGAGTTACAAGCTGTTAAAAGAGTCGTTGAAGGACGCATCAACGGTTTAGGTGTTTCCGAAGCGGTGATTCAAACAGCTGGTACAGATAAAATTTTAGTTCAACTGCCAGGAGTTAACGATCCACAGCAAGCAGAACGGGTGCTAGGGGGTACGGCGCAATTAGAGTTTCGCAAGCAAAAGCCCAATACGGAACCACAATTGTTTGCCTTAAACGTTCAACAGCGCGAGTTAAAAGCAAAGCTTGAACAGTTGAAAAAGAGCAACGACCAAGCGGGAATTGTTAAAAATCAAGAAGATTCACAAAAAAATATTAGCGCGATCGCAGAATTGTTTGAAAGTACAAAACCACCATTAACTGGTAAATACCTTAAAGACGCCTCTGCATCGCCTGCTCCTCAGGGTAATAACTGGAGTGTGAACATTCGTTTCGACGATAAGGGTGGTGAACTATTTGCGGATTTGACAAAAAACCTTGCAGGTACAGGACGCGGGATCGGCATTTTCTTAGACAATGAACTGATCAGTTCTCCGGGAGTTGATTCACAATATGCCGCATCTGGGATTACTGGTGGCAGTGCTGAGATTAGCGGTCGATTTACGCTACAATCAGCCAATGACTTAGCCGTTCAGCTACGCGGTGGATCGCTACCAGTACCAGTCACAATTGGCGAAATTCGTACAGTCGGAGCAACCTTAGGTAAAGACAGCATCCAACGCAGTATTTATGCGGGGATAGGTGGTCTGCTTCTAGTATTAATTTTTATGGTAGTCTATTATCGATTACCAGGTGTGATTGCTGATGTCGCGTTAATAATTTACGCTTTGCTAACATACGCAAGTTTTGTTTTGCTAGGTATCACTCTCACTCTACCTGGAATTGCAGGTTTTATTCTCAGTATCGGTATGGCGGTGGATGCCAACGTGTTAATTTTTGAACGGACTCGTGAAGAACTACGAGCAGGCAAAACCTTGTATCGTTCAGTAGAAGCCGGATTTCACCGAGCTTGGTCTAGTATTTTAGATAGTCATGTGACAACATTAATTTCCTGTGCAGCGCTTTTTTGGTTGGGAGCAGGGTTGGTAAAAGGTTTTGCGCTCACACTGGCGCTGGGATTGGGAGTGAATTTGTTTACAGCTATTACTTGTAGTCGTTCGTTGCTATTAACGGCAATAGGATTTCCAAATTTGCGCAAGCCAGAACTATTTTGCCCGAATCTGCCTACCTCTATTAAACCTCAAGCGGAGGCACGGTAATGAAAATCAGTGTCATCAAACAGCGATCGCTGTGGTGGGGTATCTCTGGTACCCTCATTCTCGCCGGTATCATCTCAATGGTGATTTCTTGGCAATTGTTAGGCGCACCCCTACGTCCTAGTCTCGACTTTGTTGGTGGTACCCGCTTGGTATTTACACGAGATTGTACTCAACCACAAAACTGCGCTCAACCAATTCAACTGGCAACTGTCCGCGAAGTGATGGATGCTCAAGGACTGGTTAACAGTAGTATCCAAATTGTGGATAAGCAAGGAGTCTCGATTCGGACAAAGACATTAGACGGTGAGCAACGCTCAAAGTTACAAACTGCGTTGAGCGAAAAACTGGGAGCGTTCGATCCGAAAAAGACTCAAAATGATACAGTTGGTCCAACGCTGGGTAAAGAGTTATTTTCCAGCGGCTTGACAGCTTTAATTGTCTCGTTTATCGGCATTGTTATTTACTTGAGTGTGCGGTTCAAAGCTGATTACGCAGTCATCGCCATTATTGCTCTGTTGCATGATGTTTTGATTACAACCGGGATTTTCTCGATTTTGGGATTAGTGCAAAATGTTGAGGTTGACAGCCTGTTTGTTGTTGCTGTGTTGACAATTACAGGTTTTTCAGTCACAGATACTGTCGTGATTTACGATCGCATTCGGGAAATCCTCACCCTACATCCCAACGATCCCATTGAGCAAGTTGTTGATGATGCGGTGAATCAGACGCTGACGCGATCGATCAACACAACTTTTACTGTGTTGCTAACGCTATTTTCCCTGTTTATCTTTGGCGGCGAAACTCTCAGATACTTCTCCTTAGCGTTGATTATCGGTTTCGCTATGGGCGCTTATTCCAGCATTTTCATCGCCAGTCCCTTACTCGTTTTGTGGAGACAGCGTACAGGTAAACCGACTCAAGTTAGTAGTTAATAGTTAATACTAACACGCGATTCATGGATCAACCAGACCCATTTTTTACTCAACAAGTGCAGAGACTACACCAACTCCAAGTCTATGCGAGGTGGTTATTTGTGAGCTTTTTATGGCTCACTGTTGCGCCTGTTTGCTTGTGGAATATACGTACAGAAATTTCTATCTGGCGACAATATTTTACTTGGGTGGCAGTAAGATACGGACTCTTCTATCATCCGTGGGCTACCTTAGGTTTGGCGAGTTGTATTGGGATGACTGCCGCTGTTTTAGTTTGGCAAAGTCGTAATATTTTAGTCGGGCAACCACACTCAGAAAAGCAGCGCTTGGAGAAACAGGTTTATCGAATACGCCAGCAAGGAGCCAGCCATCCTTTATGGAGGTGGATTGTCAGTAAAGGGGATTCGTAACCGAGAAAGTAGTCAGAATACAGAATTTAGAAGACATCCCCAGAAACAGTCCTGAGTCCTGAGAATGAAGTGACACTCAAGAGCAAAAGCATCCAGGATAGGCAATTGAGCTATCCTGAGCTTTAACTCTATAGTGTTATGCTACAATTAAAACCCGCTTAAATCGAAGCTTTAGGTCATTGCAGTGACTAGGCGGTAAAATTCCATCATGCTGAAGTCTGCCAACTACAAGCCCTGGTGCAACGCCAATTTCAGCAGCAAACTGCTCAATGCCCACTTTACTGCGTTGTTGACCTGATGCCAGAAATCGCTTCAATTCCATAGGGGGGATAAGTATGTCCGCAGCAAATTTATTTGCTTCTTCTTCCTTCGTTAAATCCTCAACAGCAGCAACACCTTTGCCTTCAAGGAAGACATGCCGTTTACCATGCAGCAGAATATGAGCAGATTCGTGGAAGAAAGCAAACCACAAATTGTCATCAGTTTTATGTCGTATGCTCAGTTGAATCAGTGCTTTATGGGGACTTAACCAACGTATTGCTCCACTGGCTCTTGTCTTGGGAAGTTCCGGGATAAAAACTACAGCCACACCTGTTTCAGCACACAGTTGTACTAATTCTGGTTGAAAAACCTCTGGTGGTTGCGTTGTTAGAGCGCGAACTTGTAACAATGCTTCCTTGAACTTATTAGCATCATAGGTAGCACAAGGAATCTCAGCTGCTTTAATCTCTCCTTGACGTAGCCAAGCGGCCATTGCTCCAGGCTCACTTTGAAAAGCCTGGGATTTACGAAAATCCACATGGGTGCTACACCATATTCCCTCCCATTGTTCAGGGGAGGCGACGGCGAAAAAATTTAAAACTTCCCGTAATTGCTCAACCTTGTTTCGATATTGCTGAATCCATCGCAACTTAATCATGGCTTTTACTGGGATTTGGTCAAGCCATGTTACTTGCTCTTGCAAGCATTCTTCTTCTTCAATTCGTGCTAAGGCTTCTCGGTATTGTCGTTCACGGTTATTCCAAAAACTAGCAGAAATACCTAATACACGTTCTAGCTGCAATGCTGTTTCAGGAGTAATAGCGGCTTTTCCATTGATGATTTCGTT
>CAZZVG010000385.1:0-6195 GCA_964657295.1 Iningainema sp.
AAGAACCACCAAAATAAATTTAGTGGCTGGGGGTGGGGTTCTTTTACTATGGGTAATTTAACGGACATCATATGATTTCCCTATTGATTCGAGGATATGTATTTTGTTTTGGTGTTCGCACTTAAAACCTCGGTATTGCCAGGTTAGTAAATTGACTTGTGTGAGTCGCGTTACCTCTGAACACTGTGGCTGAATAATCTGACTCAATCCTGCCCACAACAAGCTGCGCGTGACATCTAATCCTGTTTTCAGCCAAGACTCTCGATTACCAGGAAAGCCTTCAGACTGGATAATTTCTGGTTCCACCCAAATACCGTGAGATCCTAAGAGGATTTGTGCCATCCATTTGGCTCGTGGTACGTGTGTGTTGGAAGTAATCAGCTTTACTTTATGTACCCCCCAACTGCGGAGAATGGGAATGCCATAATAAAAATTACCGAAGGTAGAATCTGCACATTTTTCTAACCAAACGTTTTTCAACTGGGAGAAAGCCAACTGTCGGAAAATTTGCACAATACAAGGATCTGGGGAACCGTGAGAAATTAAAATCGGCTTTTGCGGATACTGTTTTGCCAACTCGGCGACATAAATTTCCCGACTAATGCTGCCACCAAGAACAAAAAACGCATCTGCTGGTTTGGAAGATACAGAAATAATAGTTATAGTGTTGAGAACCAGCCAAATGCCCAGTATAAAGAACAAACTCAAAGCTAGTCTTTTGAGCAATAATTGCTGTCTTCTTGGCAATGGCAACAAATTTATCCTGATTTGCTTGCGTGTAATTGAGTATTATAGTTATAATAATCTGCTTGGTCTGTGCAACACAATACAGCTTGAAAAAGCTAAAAGACGTTAGTTTTAACCAATCGGTTATTTTTTTCCAAATATTTATAATATTTTATCATTTGGAGGTTGAATCGCGTAGTACAAGACTAGAAATATTGCTATCCAATTGGAAGATAAAAGTAATACGTCTATTCAGCAACAGAGCAATTAGCACATCGCTGATGAAAAGAATTTCATCACCATGAGTAAAATAACTCCGGTTCCTACAAGTTATAGCGGTTGATAGCTGAGAGCCGACGGCTGAATACTGACAGTAATATTCGTTGCTGGAAAATCACTGATGAAAGTGTCACAGAGCCGTAGTAAGCTTGCGGATGAACTTGGTTAGCCTGAGAAATATAGTGGTAGAACCAGTATTTTTAGAAAAAGTAAAGGAAGAAAGATGAGGACATTATAGTTAAGTAAAAATACTTAAAAATATCAGTTCTGATTGCTAAACTGTCAATAACACAATTATTCCACCATAGATATACATGAACCAATCTCCGAAACGTTACTCGCCTTTGCAAGTAGCCTTGATTGGTGGGGCGATCGCCACCACTGCTACATTATCTGTAATCGGTTCAGCTTGGTGTCGCTCTGTACAGGCAGCGCTGCAAGATAGCCCAAAAGTGATCGTTGATCAAGTCTGGCAACTCGTGAATCAGGAATATGTAGATACCACATTTAACAAACAAGATTGGCAAGCAACTAGGCAGAGCCTGTTAAGCAAAGACTATTCCTCTCCGGAATCCGCTTATTCTGCCATCCGCGAGGCTTTAAAAAAATTGGGAGATCCTTACACTCGATTTATGGATCCCAAGCAGTTTCAATCCCTAACAAACACAACTTCTGGGGAAGTCAGTGGTATTGGCATCCGGATGGAACTTAATCAAAAAACTAATGTTCTTACAGTTGTAGAAGCTATAGAGAATTCCCCTGCACTCAGAGCAGGTATCAAGCCAGGTGACGAAATTTTGGCGGTTGATGGCAAATCCACTTCATCGATGAAAGTGGAAGATGCTTCTAAGCTCATCAAAGGTAAGGCAGGTACAGCTGTAACTTTACGGCTCAGACGGCGTGCGAGTAATGATTTCGATCTGAAGCTGACACGGGCTAGTATTGAAGTACCGACAGTGCGTTACAGTTTGAAAGTTGAAGGCAATCGGCGCATCGGCTATATCCATTTGAATGAATTTAGTGCTCACGCGGCCACTCAAATGCGACGAGCGATCGCTGATCTCAATGGCAAGCAAGTCAATAGCTTCGTGTTAGACTTGCGTGGGAACCCTGGTGGTTTGTTACAATCAAGCATTGAAATTGCCCAGATGTGGTTAGAAAATGGTTCCATTGTCCGCACGGTAGATCGTCGTGGGGGGAGTGAAGAAGCTAAAGCAAATCACACGGCTTTGACAAAGCGCCCTTTAGCGGTGCTTGTTGATAACAATTCAGCTAGTGCTAGCGAGATTCTCACAGGCGCACTTAAGGATAATCAGCGAGCAGTCGTGGTTGGTAGTCAAACCTTTGGCAAAGCTTTAGTACAGTCAGTTCACCAACTCCCAGATGGTTCCGGCGTAGCAATCACTATTGCTCATTACTTCACACCTAAAGGAACAGATATTAATCATAAGGGGATTACGCCTGATGTCAAAATAGATTTGACAGCAGCACAAGAACGTCAGTTGGCAACTAATCCAAATTTAGTGGCGACTCAAAATGATCCTCAGTACGCACGTGCGCTTGCAGCTCTATCCAACAACCGCTACGCACAACCGATACCAAATAAAACATCTCAACGCCCAAGCGGTGTTAGTGCTGCCAATCTCAGATTTTAGTTTGGCTTTTTGGGGAATACTAGTAACGGGGAATGTGGCAAGGGTGGAGCAGATGCTCCGCTTTGCAGCTTCTCCGCTATCACAACGAACAACCAAACAATGAATTCTGACACCTTCAAGCCAAAGGTATCGGTTGTCTTACCTATTTATAACGGTGAGGTAGATTTACCGGAGTTAATCCGTTGTCTATTAGCTCAAACTTACCCCAGCCAACTGGTAGAGTATTTGCTGGTGGACAATAATAGTAGCGATCGCACTCTGACTCTGTTAAAAGAATATGCCCAACATTGCCCAATCACTATTCACCTAACAAGCGAAAACCAAATTCAAAGCTCTTACGCTGCCCGTAACGCTGGCGTGCGTGCCGCCAGTGGTGAAATACTTGCCTTTACTGATGCCGATTGTCGTCCGCAGCCAGAATGGTTAAATGCATTAATTGCGCCTTTTGTCAATGAAGATGTGGTGATAGTCGCTGGAGAAATTTTGGCGCTGCCAGGAAAAACCCTGCTAGAACAGTATGCAGAACGTCAAGAAACTCTGTCGCAAAAGCATACCCTTGAGCATAAATTTTGTCCCTACGGGCAAACTGCTAATTTAGCGATTCGACGGCAAGTTTTGGAAAAGGTGGGTTTATTTCGTCCCTATCTGACAAGTGGCGGCGATGCCGATATCTGTTGGCGGATATTACGGGAAAACGTTGGGCGTTTGGAATTTGCCCCAAATGCGATCGTGCAACATCGCCACCGTGCAACACTCAAGGAACTGGAAAGTCAATGGCGGCGCTATGGGCAATCAAATCGCTATCTACATGAGCTGCACGGTGTGGAGTTGATGCGGGATATCACACTCAGTGAATGCGGCTATCGTCTAGGGCGCTGGTTGTTGAAGGAATTGCCGCTCTTCAGCATCCAATCTTTAAGCGGTAAAGTCAGCTTGGTGAATTTATTCAGCACCCCAATTAATCTATTCACTGCTAGAGCACGTTTTACTGGGCAACGGGATGCGAAGTTACCAGAAAAAGCGAAGATGATAGAGTGGCTCTGATTAGGGAGAGGGAGAGGGGGAGTGGTTGTCAAGATGAGATGCCAATCAACAATTAATAATCATCACTCAACCAATTGTTGAGAAATTTCGCTAAATTGGAGTATGTAGCTTAAAGGATATTTTAAATGTCAGGACGTTTGTTACTGGTAGATGACGAACCGGGATTGCGTGAAGCTGTAAAAGACTATTTACAAGAAAGCGGTTTTACTGTTCAAGTTGCCAGTAACGCCCGTGAGGGGTGGAATCTAATGCAGCAGAACACGCTTGATTTAGTGATTTCCGATATCATGATGCCTCAAGTTGATGGCTATCAGTTCCTGAAGCAACTTAGGGAAGATCCTCGCTTCCAATCATTGCCAGTGGTATTTTTAACTGCTAAAGGTATGACGAGCGATCGCATCCAAGGTTACCATGCTGGTGTCGATGCTTATTTGCCCAAGCCCTTCGATCCGGATGAATTAGTGGCAATAGTGGAAAACCTGCTGGAACGCCGCATCGCTACAACTACAACAACTCGAGAAGCAGGTGAAACGCCTGATATTGCCGAATTAGCGAATCAAATTGCCCAAATTAAGGCATTGTTAACTCAAAGAAGTGCGATCGCTCAAACCCCGCCGCCTTTTACAATAGACTTGACACCCAGAGAACAAAGCGTTTTAAACTTGGTTGCTGAAGGGTTGATGAACAAGGAAATAGCCCGTCGCTTAGAAACCAGTGTCCGTAATGTGGAAAAGTATGTCAGCCGTTTGTTTAGCAAAACAGGAACCAATAGCCGTACTGAGTTAGTTCGTTTTGCCTTAGAACACGGATTAGCCAAGTAATTTCTTAGTCCGGAGTCAAAAAGAGTCTTGAGTTAAGATTTTCCTTTTTCAAGCTGATTCTTTGATTTAAGGGAAAATAAAAAGGATTTTTTATAATCAGGACTCAAGATTGGTAAGTTGCTAGTTATAGAGAAGCGTTCTGGTTATGGGTAATGGGGAATAGAAAGAACAATTACCACGTAGCACATATGTTTAATTAGCAACTTGGGTTAAGTCGTAAAATCTCGTAATGATCGCTCTGTTTATGAAACACTTTTAAAAACATGCAAGATATACGGGCATGAATTTAAAAGCTGATACCAGGTTTTTCGACAGAGATACGTCGGTTTTAGAGATTTCTTTTTGTCAAAAAACCCAGTTTCTTTCTTATTTATACGTCAGCCCTATAACCATTCTGATCCTTAATCCTCACGCAAAATCTATAGTTAGAGCAATTTTCCTGGTATGTAAACTCATAATTTGATGGGCACCCCGTTATTTTGTGTAGCGCAACAGATAGCTACTGTGGACGCCGATGCGTGAATTCGCTCATAAGTCAAACAAGCGTGCTGCGATCAGTAGTGTCAGATCGCAAAAGTAAACTCTACAGAATAATGAGTCTACTTGGTAGATAATCTGTCACCGTAATAGTCTCTCTTTATAGCTATTGGCAAGTATCAGTACAATTGCGTAGACGCATCAGTTGGCGTCGCATTTGGGGTGAGGTTTTTAACTCTGAAATCTCATGTGCCTTCACCGAAGATTGCAAAGTTTCCAGAAATTCGTCAGATCCTTCTGTCAAAGCGTCTAGCAACACCTGCAACAGTTGATCGCGATCGCCCAATATACTCTTTTCTTCAATCAACCGAAATTTAAGATGTATTTCGCATTCATAAACACCTACTTCGAGATTATTTATCTGCCGTGGTAATGCTTCAGAGTTCATCGCTTTTAAGATTCCTTTAATTCGTGGTAATGAGATCGGGTAGCTATATTGAAGAGCAAAAATTCTTGATATTTCTTAGGCATTCAATAGAATCAAATCAATCATACTGGGTCCTCAACAATGTTCGTACTCCATTTAACTAAAGAAGGGTCTTATTTAGCTAGACATGGATTGTCTAGGGCTTGTGTCTAGGCACCTACCATCCGTAAATCAAGAGCCGTATGTCTGAATATTGGGACTACGACGATCCGTTGTATTTGGACGGATCTTGACTTATTTTTATAGATCTCCCTGAGAGCGAAGCGCTGTATTTAAACCAAACCATCACTATTATTCAGTCTTTATGATGCGATGCGATAAAGTTTCTGTAAGAACTTGTTGGAGCTTTTTAAAGGTTTTCACATCAACTTTATCTTCAAATTCAATTTTGTTTTTTTTATTACTAGAAATTTAGTGTTTATACGTAAGTAAAATTGCGGATTTTTGGGAATTTGACTAGAGCCAGCCATTGCTGCGTCACAATTCAGTAAAATTACTTGATGTAAGATTTTATCATCAGAAAATACAGGAGACTTTGATGAAGAAAGTAATAAGCGGTGCAATTTTTGTTCTAGATGACAATATAGACACCGATCAAATTATTCCCGCCGAGTACCTCACCTTAGTTCCTTCCAAGCCTGATGAGTACGAAAAGCTTGGCAGTTATGCTCTGGTTGGGTTACCCGAACGCTACGGTAAGTTTATA
>CAZZVG010000386.1:0-6193 GCA_964657295.1 Iningainema sp.
CCATTTGGCTAACTTAGTAAGATACGAACACCTGTTTTTTGTCCAAAGTCCACGATGGAGAAAAATCCTGATAGTCAGCGGCTGCACGCTAAAAACGTGGTAAACCTTGAAAATCTCGACTTCGCTGAATTTGCTCATTTCTCAAATGGAACTCTGCCTCAATAGGTGTACTAAACCGCTTGAGTTTTCTTGTTTGTGCAAGTACATGCCCAATATTGCCATTGAACTGCTGAATTTGCTGGTTAATCTGTAGCTGTAACAATTTTTTGGACTCTAGTTCTAACTCCGTAATTGATGTTGGGTTCTGAATTTGCTGGTTAATCTGTAGCTGTAACAATCTTTTGGACTCTAGTTCTAACTCCGTAGTTGATGTTGGGTTCTGAATTTGCTGCTTTTCTGATTGTGCCAAAGCCGTAGTTGGTGTCAGAACTAAAACTATAACTAAAAATAATCTTACTATTTTCATAGTGCCACCTCCACTGAAATTGCTTCATCGAAATCAAAATCAAATCAACTTCTTCCTGATACTTCCCATACAATCTCAATGCATAGGCTTACGCAAAAATCATCAGTGATTTACAAAAATTTATTTTAGAGTTTTAAATACTCGCGCCCACTACCAATACGGTTCGGTTAAGCTCTAAGCCGTATTGAGCACAGAAAATGCGATTGTTTCATTTAAGAAGAAACGCGCCATGACTCGTTTCGACAATTAATATCTTTTACATATTACTTGGTAGTGAAAAATATATTGGACAATCGTTATTTAATTTTTTACTCTTGAGATTAAGTGGATAAATCATTAAGGTTCGCACGAACGGACGCTTTTTGATCTCACTAACTACCTGTTTTTTATTGACATTAGAAAGTTTTTATGCTAGAGAATAAGTGGAATACTGACCTCTATGAGGGCAAACATGCCTTTGTTTGGCAATATGCGGAAGACTTGGTGAAATTGTTGTCTCCACAACCAGGAGAGCGTATTCTGGATCTTGGTTGCGGTACGGGACAGTTAACCGAAAAAATTGCGATCGCAGGGGCTGTGGTGAAGGGAATTGATGCCGATACCAACATGATTGAAAAAGCAAAACACAACTATCCTCACTTACAGTTTGCGGTAGCCGATGCACGCAACTTCCAAGTAGAACAGCCGTTTGATGCTGTCTTTTCCAATGCAGTGCTGCACTGGATTCTAGAACCGGATGCCGTTATTCAAAGTATTTACCAAGCTCTGAAGCCCAGAAGTCGTTTTGTGGCAGAATTCGGTGGTAAAGGAGATATCCAAGAGATAACCATTGCACTTTATGGTGTGCTGGCAGAAATGAGTTATACATTGCCAGAAATGCCAATTCCCTGGTACTTTCCGAGTATAAGTGAGTACACAACTCGCCTAGAACAAAATGGATTTGAAGTCACCTATGCTGTTCTGCTTGAGCGTCCCTCACGTCTTTCAGATGGAGATGCAGGCATGGCAAATTGGATTCGGATGTTTGGCAGTCGGTTTTTATCAGGATTGTCTGCCGAACAACAAACCCATGTCATTCAAGCTATTGAACAACGTTTGAAACCAGTACTTTATCAAGATGGCAGCTGGATAGCTGACTACCGCAGAATTCGCATAGTTGCGGTGAAGGCTTAACACAACTGGATGATCAATAGACATCTCCAATAATTAATTATGCGTTCGTTGAAATCCTTGCTAGGGGCGAACAGCCCTGACGCTCGTTCCGACGCTCCTACGTCGCTAACGCTGCGCTATCGCTAACGGGTGACGCTCGTGCCTCGCTACCGCTGACGCTCCTTCGTCGCTAACGCTAACGCAGTCCCCTAGGTCGGGCTAACCCTCCTGTAGGGCTGTCTCACTGTTCGCCCCTACATCATTTCTCTTGATGATCAATTAAGTAATCTAATAGAAATGTTGCGAAAATTAATGATCACCCAAATTCTTATAAAATCAACCTTTTGAGCAATAGTGTTGCGATCACTAGCTCACCATCATGTCCTGAGACTCCTCTGCAGCTGCCAAGATTCGTTCCAGAACTTGCTGTAAAACGCTTACCTCAATGTCATTCACATGGCAAGCAAAGTACTCTCCAATTCCCTTTGCATAGACGAGCCACATTCGCTTTTGCATCGTTAGTCCTTCTGGGGTTAGCACAGCAAGCGTGCCCCGACGATCAGTCGGGCAAGGTTGACGGTATAAGAGTCCGGCTTTCTCCAAACGATCAACCAATCGGGTGAGGTTACTGCGGCTCAGCAAGACTTTGTCTGCCAGATCGCTCAGACGCAGACGATACTCTGGAGCTTCTTTCAATGTGAGCAATACGTCATACCACTCCAATGGGGGCAACTCTGCCTCAGCCAGCTTTGCTTCAATTCGATCAATCACTCTGACGTGCGCGGTCAGGAATAGCCGCCAGACAGAGCTGCGGATTTTATCTAGATTTTGTTTAGTGCTCATATGTATGAAGAAGTATATCAAAAAAGTAGTTGCAGTTACAACTTTCCCATGATAAATTTAATTTAGGAAAAAATTTAATTATAGCAATCCTAAATCATTTGTGAGAAAATACAGAAGGAGATATAAAGTAGTTTTTGTAACATAATTATGGAGAAGAGTAATGTCGATACAATTATTAGAATATTTGATAAAAAATAGTACCAGATCAGCGTGAAATTACGCGAGTAAGTAAGTGAGCGAAAATAAATCTAACTATGTTAAGAAAAGTAAATAAGGTTGAAACCATGACCAATGACCAATGACAACGGACACTCGTACTGCCCTAACTAGTTACCTTTATTTATACCGACTTACTTACTAGCAGTTAAAATGCTGTCAAATGGATACAAACATAAAGAGATGATGCCAATCTTGGATGTTTCTTCAGGCTTCATCAGTATGTGGAAGAAAGCATTTATTTTGTGAAATGGTATAACCCACATTCCGCACTTCAAAATGTCATACCTTAATGCTTCAGTAAATCTCACAAAAAACGGTTGTAAAATGGAGTATTAACACTGAGGTTATCTAGGCTTTTGGCGTAGGCGTAGCCCGTCGTAGACATCGCTATTTAACCACCATTAGGTGAATATTTGTAAGATTTGCATATTACAAAACGAAGTGCGGAATGTGGGTTAAAACGCGTTTCCCTGTTGATCACCAAAATTGGACAAGAACCATAATTTGATAAGTGAGAAGAGCCGTGTCATGTTTACCAACTAGCAGCGATCGCTCAAATCGCCTCTCTTGATTCTGCTAAAGCTTGCTCTCGTCGTTCAGTCCTTAAACCATTCGCATGAATGAACGTGATGTCAGTAATGCCAATAAAGTTGAAGATAGCTTTCAAATAAGGCTCTTGAAAATCAATAGGAGCCAAGGCTGATTCAGGACGAAAATCACTGCCACGGGCGGTAATGATCAGGATTTTTTTGCCAGTGACTAAGCCCTTGAAACTGCCTCCTTCCACAGTAAAGGTTCGTCCTGGTCGAACAATGTGATCGATGTAGGATTTGAAGACAGCCGGAATACTGAGGTTGTACATTGGGGAGGAAATTACATAGCGATCAGCGGCTGAGAACTCATCGATTAGTTCGTCTGAGAGCCGGATCGTATCTGCAAGCTCATTCGTATACTGATCAGGTTGTGTAAATTTTGCTGTTACCCAGAGTTCATCAATGTAAGGAATGGGATTCAGTCCCAGATCCCGGTAGGTAATTTCCACGTCAGGATGATGATTTTTCCAAGTCTCCAGAAATTCTCTGGTAAGGGTGCGCGAATAGGATTGCTCTTTGCGAGGACTGGTATCGATATGTAGCAAGTTTTTCATCAGCGTTCAATTCCTTTTTTTTAGTATTGTTGACCGTTCAAAGTGCTAAAGCGTTGGGTTGGCATCTTTAATTTGCAACCAGGTAACTGCTGCAATGGTCAAGACTCCACCTGTAATTTGCAGGGGTGTTAATACTTGACCGAACCAAATCCAAGCCAATACACCCGCAATAAATGGTTCAAGCGTAGCTGCAATTGCTGCTCGCTCAGCTTGAACTCGTTGAATACACCAGAAAAAAAATAGATAAGGCAGCAGAATTCCCGCAAAACCGACATAAAGAATTCTGGAAAAGTTCTCCGGGGTTAGGAGTTGGATCGGAATCCCTTGGGAGAATTGGTAAGTTAACCAGAAAAGACTGGCAACAGCAAATATTGTCAATAGTACCCTGCTGCTAGATTCATGCGTTTCACTTAGCTTCTCGATCAAGATCATGTAGGCAGCAAAGAATACAGCAGCCAGTAGCCCAATTCCAATTCCAACCCATCTCACTTGTCTCGCGTCACTGGCTAGCACATTGGAAACCAGAACAACCCCCACGGCTGACAAAATCAGTGTCACCAAAACCGATCGAGAGGGAACTTGCCGACTCGTCAAGGCAGCCCAAAGTACAACTAGGATAGGAGCTGTAAATAATAGGACAATTGCAACTGCCACTGAGAGTTGCTGAATCGCTAAATAATCCATCCCCACTAACCCCGCTAAGGATAATCCCGCCGCAAATTCTTTTCGGCTGAGTCTGCGAGTGTGCGACTCGCGAGGCTCTACCTTTGAGGATTGGGATTGTCCAAAAAAACTATCGACAATAGCTAAACCGAAGGTAGCAATCATAATGCCGATACCAGCAACTTCAAACGGAGGAACCCCGGCCAGAAACAGACTAGTCGCGACATTGGCAGCGATTGCCCAAAGAATGACGGTGAGAATGATGGTGGCGAGTCCCACAAGACCAGAGGAAACCCTGATTGCTTGCATCCACTTCTGCATCTTTAGCACTATGATCCTCCTATATATAAAAGGCTTGTTGCTAGCAGAGAGCAACTCAAAAATCTGATCGTATATCTAATAGTTGCATCTTCGATAATTGAAGAACCAACTAAAATGAGAATAGCATGATAAAGTTGCAAGTGCAACTATTTTTGGGAGAGACTCGTATCGCTCTTCCATTAGTCTAGGAAAAATCAATGAATTTTCGGCGTTTCAGCCAACGGAAAATCAAGGTTTCACCCCAGAGTCCTTCAGCAAAGCGACTCTCTTCCTTCTGACTTCTCAAAACACTTAAAGAAAAGCCAATTTTTCCAAAAGATTTTCCTATGACTATCGCTTTTATGTCTTCTAAACTTACCTTGTTATAGATTCCAGGTGTAGAAATGGAAATTACTAACGAGAAATCAACCACCAAAGAATTCTCTTCTAAAGAGTTCATCGCCAGAGATAGAACTCGAACTCCTTCACCCATTACAAGTTTCAGCCAGCCTTTGCCAGATCTGTTTGGGCCAATGGAGCATTACATTTTACGCTATGCTGCAAATCCTATTTTTCAAGATGTCGAAGACTGGGTGATACAGGATAACCCTTATTGGCGTCCAATCCGTCCTCAAGACTTTTCCTTCATTGACTTTAATCAATCCTTAAGAAAATCTGAGGTTCTTAATTATAGCGGATTCGCTGCACATCGGATGTTGCTCAATATTTATGAAAGCGATTTCGTTTTTCTTCCACGTGAGAAGTTCTCGACTAAAAAAGCTGGCTTTGACCTTTTCTATTCTAATCAAAGCCGAGCGCTGGGTGAATGGATTCGTCCTACCTTAGAAGCTCATGTCTTTGGTTTCCTTAGCCAGGAAGTCAATGTTTCGGGGCGATGGTCAATCGAGGCTTTGAAAACCTATCTTTGGTCACTGGTTGAAGCCCATCAAAAATCAGAATCAGCGATCGCTAATGCGATTTTGGCTTCGACTGATCCCAAAAAAGCTGCTGTTTCCTTCTTAATTCAAGTAGCCAGCGATTTCTTGTCTGAATCTTCGCCTGCAGCACGGATTGTGCTTGGTACCTACGGCACAATGCTATCGGATATGTTCAAGATCATTATTAATGAATATGGTTATGGGGTGCACAAGACTAAGCACAGTAGTATATTTGAAGAAACAATGGTCAACTGTGGATTATTGCCTCATGTGCATGCCTACTGGCAGTTCTATCAAAGCTCATGGCTAGCTTTGATTAATTATTTTCACTATCTCTCGCGAGACCACAGCAAATTCTTCAAGTTCCTCGGTCTTCTGTTTTACACGGAAGCTACGTTGGGTTATACCTGTCAACTATGGTCGAAGATGATGAAGTCCGTTTTCGGTTCTAACTTCAACACCTTG
>CAZZVG010000387.1:0-6183 GCA_964657295.1 Iningainema sp.
CTAATTTGGAAGGTGCCGACTTAACTGGTGCGAACTTAAAATCGGCTAAAATGACAGAAGCTTTTGTTAATAGTGCTAGTTTGAATGATGCCAACTTAACTAATGCCGATTTGCGTCGTGCCAACTTAAACAGCACAGAGTTAAAGGGAGCTATTTTAGCAGGTGCTAGATTAAATGGTGCTGATATAGCTAACGCACAGATTAAGGTAAATAAAGGCAAATAATAGTTCCCAGATTAACACTGGGAACGATGAGATTACTCTCCAGTAATTGATAAGCTATCAACCCAAATTCTGGGACATACTCCTCCAGGAGTCAACTCTACCTCTTTCTCCACAAAGATAATTGATTTTAGGACTTCAAGGAAATCTCCAGCAACAGTTGCTGATTCAATACTCGTTTTAACACCGTTGTTTACTAGCCAGCCATCAAACGGAAGCGAAAACGAACCTTGTAAAGATTTTACCCCAGCATGAAGAGCTTGTAGTTCATCGATAAACACTACATTTTCAGCAGTTTCTAAACTTAATTCTTGCTGGGCGGGTGCAGCTGCAAAGACGTGGTAAAAATTGGGACTAACTGTTACCTTTGCACCGATATTAGCATGACCCGTTAGCTTAGCATTCATCCTTTTGGCTGTGCCTGCGCTATGAAGAAAGCTAGTCAAAATACCATTTTCAATTAAGGAAATTCGGCGAGTTGGAGTTCCTTCACCATCAAAAGATTCTGCCCCGATATTTGCCGGATGTAAAGCGTCATCAGCAACCGAAAGTAAGGGTGTGGCAATTTCCTTACCCAAATCGTCTGCTTTAGAAAGACTCTGATTATCTAAAATGCTTTGAGCGTTGAATAAATTGGAAAAAGCTCCAAGCAAACTTAAAAAAGCTTCTGGTGAGAAAACAACCCGATACTTACCAGTGTCAATCTTTTCATAATCTAAGTGACTGATAGTTTTTTCTGCCGTTTCTTTAATGCAGCCATTGATATCAAGCTCATCTAAACTCCGGCTGATTCTAAAAGCACCACCACTACGAGGCTTCTTGCCTTCTTCCTCAGTTTTACTATAGAGGTAAATTGACGCCAACGAGTGGGACTCTGTTCTCATGGCACCATTGCTATTGAGATAGAATTTGTCAATATCTCTTTGTGCCAAGTTATTATAAGGGACTCCCTTAATAGCCGGATGTGCGGCAAGAGTTTCTTTTTCTGCCTCAAGCAAGCTTTCTATAAGTAGGGAAACAGGTGCTTGGTTAGCTTTTTCATGAGGTATATTGTCTATAGGAACAGTAGCCTCTGGACTAAAATCAGGGGTATTTTCTTTCACCCCAAAGAAACTTGCTTCATATGCTGTTTTCAAAGCTAACTCAAGTCCTTTAGTGTCTACATCAGTAGTACTGGTGACACCCATCGTATTATTTTCATTCCAAACACGAACTGTGACACCAGAAAGATTCGAGGCTTTAACTTGTTTAGGTTCACCTCGATCTACTTGAACACCAGTTTGATCTACTGTTGAACCATAAATGTCAAACTTTTTAATGCCAAGCTTACTGGCACTTTCCTTAGCATAATTTGCAATCTCGTTGATATTCGGCATAACCTAATTCTAGATTGTGAATTTTTGAAAAAGTTAATAATGACTCCCGACAGAAATCTAAGATTACCTAATCCTCTCTATTTTCTTCCTTGGCGCTCTTGGTGTCTTGGCGGTTCATCCATCTTAAGTAATCTTCTAGTCATTCAAGAGTAATTAACGTCCACCGACAGTAATCGAATCAACTTTAATATGAGGTTGTCCGACAGTAGTGTAAATACTGCCACTAATAGAACCGCAAAAACCTGGTGCCAGGGACAAATCTTGAGAACACATGGAAATTTTGTTCATAATTTCCTTTGCCTCACCAATGAGAATGGCTCCCTTAAGTGGCTTGGTGACTTTGCCATTTTCAATGAAATAAGCTTCATCTACACCAAAGTTAAATTGTCCTGTAGCGCCAACACTACCACCACCCATCTTTTTACAGTAAATACCTTTATCAATGGAGGTAAATAGATTGTCAACACTGTATTCACCAGGAGCGATGTAAGTATTACGCATCCTGCTAGCAGCAGCAAAGTTAAAACTTTGCCGACGCCCACTGCCTGTTCTGGGGTGCCCGGTACGCACTGAACCTGCTCTGTCTGCGAGGAAATTTTTCAAAACGCCTTTTTCAATTAACAGCGTTCTTTGAGCTGGCATACCCTCGTCATCCATATCGATAGTACCGAAGGCATTTTCCTCTCTTCCTTCATCCCATGCTGTGAGACTTTCGTGAGCAATCTTTTCACCTTTTTTGTCAGCGAAGGGAGTGGTATTGCGTTCAATTTGAGTCGTTTCTAACAGATGTCCGCAGGCTTCGTGGAAAATAACTCCACCAAAGTGATTTGCCATGATAATCGGGTAAGTGCCTGATTCCACATAATCTGCGTAAAGCATTTTCCCGGCAGACTCGGCAATTTGTTCTGCTGAGTTTTGATAATCCCAAGTTCTTAAGAAGTTGGGATCGCTGGTATTACCTGCACGTTCGGCGATGGAAGTCCGATTTGCACCATCCGCACAGAGAAGGTTAAATCCTACCGACTGGGTGAGGCGAATATCGCGAGCAAAAGTGCCATCACTGGCGGCGATTAAGACTTCTTGCCAGTCACGGAAATAAGTGGCACGACGCGATTGGACATGACTCGCTTTTTGCTTTAGTTTGGCAGTTCCTTCGAGAAGTGTTTCTCCCATTTCCTGCATAGAACTACACAAAGGTAACCAACCATTTTTACCTCTAGTGGTGGCGTAATCTCTCAGGAGTTCTAGGTTAATTTCTGGAATGAATGCGTTGGGAGTGGGGAGTTGCAATCCTAAAATAGAAAGACCTTTTTCCAATGCCGCTTTCAAACCAGAAAATGATAAATCGTTGGTACTGACAAAGCAGTCTCCATGTCCTCGAAACACTCTCACTCCCGCACCTGTAGAAAGACGCGGTGTAATGCTGGTAATGCTGTCGTCTTCTGCCAGACTGCTAATATAGTTAACACGCTCTAGGAAGAATTCGATGAAGTCAGCGCCAGCAGCACGTCCCAGCCCTAACAGGGTGGCAAGAGGTGCCTCCCAGCTATCATCAAATCGCTCTGTGGTGGAGGAGTATTTTAAAGTTGGGAGTTGTTTAGACTGAAGTAAAGTACTTGTTAGCATGGATAGGCTCGTTACTAGGGGCGTTATTTGGAGATTTAACTGAATAATCCCGATGTGTTTAGTCTAACAAATCGGTGAAAGTGTCTGTGTATGTGGAATCCGTACTTGAATCGTGTTAGTTTAAGTACGTGAATGACGACACGAATATATGTCTCAGTCTGCTATTACCGTCACTGTTAAATTATTCGCTGCTTATCAAGAAGCTTATGGAGTCCCAGAACTCGTGCTGGAATTCCCTCCAGAGACACCAGTTGCCGCAGTGGGCTTGCGCCTGCAAGCTCTCCATCCCGAACTCAGCCAATTGCGAGACGTAACTCGTTTTGGAGTGAACCTGCAATTTGTGGAACCAGATACTATCCTCCAAGATGGTGATGAAGTGGTGTTGATTCCCCCTGTCAGTGGCGGGTAATATCAAAATAAAACAGGGATTCATTGTAGGTTTGTTAAGAGTTGCGCTACGCCTTCAGCAAGTGCAAATCCACCGCAAGGCGATCGCTTTTCACGTTACCCATTTTCCGCCCTAAGTTTTCATCCAAACCCAAAATTAGAACATTTTTGCCATGAATACGAGATAAAAGGTGTTGTGTGGCAAATTCAAAGCAAACTAAGGAGCGCAAATGACTCAAGACAAGCAAAATCGAGTGATCGCGATCGTCACGGGTGCAAATCGAGGTATTGGACTGGAAATCGTACGTCAGCTTGCTCATCAAGGCATGACCGTTATTTTGGCAGCACGCGATTTAGAAAAAGGGAAAGCTGCGGCTGTTGCATTAACCAAGGAAAGTCTCGTAGTTTTACCCAGACAGCTAGATGTCTCTGAGCCAGAAAGTATTGATCGCCTTGCAACTCAACTTGAGGCAGAATTTGGATATCTAGACATTCTCGTTAATAATGCTGGTATTCTCTACGATACCTGGCAGCAAGCGAACACTGCCGATCTTGATACAGTATGCCAAGCCCTCAAAACCAATACCTTCGGACCTTGGCGTATGTGTCAGGCATTTATTCCACTGATGCGTCGAAGTCAAGGCGGACGAATTGTGAATGTTTCCAGTGAAGGTGGCTCATTAGCAAATATGAGTGGTGGAACACCCGCCTATAGTGTATCAAAAGTAGCACTCAATGCCTTAACCCGCATGCTGGCCGCTGAGCTGAAAGAAACTGGCATTTTGGTCAACTCAGTTTGCCCCGGTTGGGTGGCAACTGATATGGGCGGCGCAGGTGGGCGGCCTGTGGAGCAGGGAGCTTCAGGCGTAATTTGGGCCGCGACGCTCCCCAAAAATGGACCGACGGGTGGATTTTTCCGTGATGGCAAGCCCTTACCTTGGTAGGTACTGTTTCGGCACTCTGCGCTATGAGGTGACGCTCGTGCCGACGCTACGAACGTCGCTAACGCTAACGCAGTCCCCTAGGTCGAGCTAACCCTAGCAACTAATATAACTGCGCGGTTGCATGTTAGGCACGAACCAACAGGTATTGACCGTTACCAAGAATCTCGCCATTACAACCTTCAAAATGCGCTATGCACAGAAGCAAATAAAATCTCCACATCCGGCAGAACTTGGCATAACTCATACCATAATTTAAATCTGTGACTTTTGCTTGATTTTGGTCAAAATTCATCAACCAATTTCTAAGAGTCTTTGAGTAGTTAGCACCATTTAAATACCATCGATTAATAGTTTTCAGGTCTGTATTAATCTTTGGTATGACATCATAACTCCACACCCGCATGTTTGGGAAAATATATTTGTTGATAAAAGGATGGGTTATGTTGTCAGGTAATCTGGTTGTGATTATGTGAATTAAGACCTTGCCATCATCTTTGAGGAGAGCCGCCAGTTTTTGGAATGATTTCGTTAAATTACCTACATGCTCAAACAACCCAATCGCCAGAATTTTATCAAACTTAGTCTCTAAATCAATATCATTAAAATCTTTTTCAGATAGAGTGAATCTATCTGAACTGAAGTGGCTGGTAGGGTCTTGCTTTTTTTTCCGCATATATTCGCATTGCGCGTGGCTCAAATTCAGAGCCGTCACTTGAACAAGAGGAAATCGCTCAAGAATGTAATTTGATGCAGAACCCCAACCGCATCCCAAATCTAAAATTTTGTCTCCGTCTTTAATGCCTACTTTTTCAATTACATCATCGAGCATGTGCATTTGGGCTTGCTCAAGGTTGGATGCTCCCTTGGACCATAAAGCCATTGTGTATTTGGGATATAACAGTTCATTCTCTTTCAACATGAGACTGAACATTTCTTCGGGTAGGTTGTACTGAAGCTTCATTAGTTCATGTGACCCTTCTGCAAGATGCTCGCTTTCTTTCAACAGCCATTCATAGGGAATTAGGAGAGAAGGGAAATACTTGTAGCTGATTTGTACCTGGAGTTTTAAAAGGGATTTAAGTAGAGAATCGGGAATTTCTAGCCCATTGATATGAGCCTCTACTCCGGTCATTAACAGCGCATTAAATCCGGCGATCGCAATGCTTGTGGCTTGGTAACTAATTCGGCTTTTATTATTCAAATCTCCTCCTAAAGGAATATATCTTTGGACATCGTTTGGAACGATGGAAGTCATGTAGACAGTTCCGAGATTTCTATTGAAATTTTTTGTTCTATTCGGCTATGATAAAGTTAAATAAAATTCCGACTTAGTAAAACCGAACCATTGTATTAAAAATTTACATTCTTTGAATTAACCTATACATACGCAGACATTTTGTTGGTACAAAATCTGGATTCATGACGACGGGATTATGGATGAAATGGTTGCGTTTTTTAGTGCCTAAAGATCATATTGTTTGTCTAATCTAAGTTATCACTCGGTACTTTTCTCTCAACACTGACTTACCCCTTGTAAATCTGTTTAATTGCCTGATTCTAGGATCAGTGGACTGGCGGAGTCTCCCTTCGTTTGAACACTTCGTGATAACGTAATACGGTTAAAAAGTA
>CAZZVG010000388.1:0-6163 GCA_964657295.1 Iningainema sp.
ATTCGCGAGAGTGTCTCGCGAATAATATGTTTTTTCCAAATTGGGATGCTCCCTGTTTACCGCTGCTAGAATTCTTGAATGTTGCACTCTCAAGACCACTGACATTTACACTCACCAGGAACAGGTGCGCTCTCGGCTAATAATCCGCAAAGGTAGTACTAAAGGCAAACTGGGTACACGGTCTATACCAGTGATAGAGGATTTAAGAAAGCTGCTAACTGACTATTACTCACTGGCGGGTAGTGATTACCTGTTTCCTGGTCGCTGCAACGGGCATATTAGTGAAGATTCAGCCGCAAGAATATTAAGGCAAGCTTGTCACCGGGTAGGGGTGGAAGGTGTTTCGACTCATAGCTTCAGACGTACCGCACTCACCCAGATGTCGAGTGCTGGAATCCCACTAAGGGTCATTCAGGAAATTAGCGGTCATCGGAACCTTGAACATTTGCAACGGTACTTAGAGGTGAATGATGAGCAGGTATTGGGTGCAGCGGCAAGCTTGTCTATGTTGAGTCCAGTATCCGAAAATGTCGGGAAATTAACTTATGACGACATTGGAGTAAAACAGCCACACAGTAAGGGTTAGCAGCGTACTACACAGGCTTGATGACATTGAAGCACTGGCAACACATCAATAATCGTGCGATCGCCTAATCGCAAAGTAAGGATGCTATCTTACCCACTTGTCCCCTTAACACATATTTATCCTAATTTGTCAATGCGTAAGTCCTAATATTTATGGTTTAATAATTAAAACATCATACTCTAGAATTTTACTGTCACAAGTGATAAGAAACATATTTTCTAATTGGGTTTGAGCTATTAACATACGATCAAAAGGGTCTTTATGTAAGGGGGGTAAAAGAGCCGCTTTTATAGCGTGTACTGGTGTAATTGATAATAAGATAAAATCAGTTAAATATATAACTTCTAATAAATTATCAGGTGCTACAAGCTTGCCAGATACTTTTTTTATTCCAATTTCCCAAATACTTGCAGCACTGACATAAACATCATTATTAGGATCGATTATAAGATCGTAGGTTTCAGGAGAAAGAGAGGATTCATCGCTTAAACACCACAACAAGACATGTGTATCAAGTAACAATTTCATTCAATGGTTCATCAAAATCAGGTGCGATTTTTACTTTCCCACGCCACAAACCTAATCGACGTGGTTTTTTAACAGAAACATTACTTTGTATCGAGTCATTATTTGGTGCTGGATACACCGGATAAGATAAAGGTTTATGTTCTACAATTACATAACTATCTGGTAGTGTAGTAGGATAGTTAAAAGGTTGTTCACCTTTATGTAAAAAATAAAGCTTCTGAAAAATTAACATGTTAACATTGAATTGGACTTTGAATAAATCTTCTAAAGAAAGTGAGTTTAGTTGTTGATTAATTGGACTGATAAAAGATGTCGTAATCATAAATGAAACAATTAAACACTATTTCATACAATAATCCAATTTAACACTTTTGTAAGCGATCGCCACTACAGCCTATGATATATTTAAAAGAAAAAACCACGAAACCGCTGCAAAGGATTGTAATTACAGCGGTTTCGTGGTTTTTGGGGGACAGAAGTACTGTGAGCCGCCTCACAATGACATTTTAAAAATACAGATATTATTGTCGTAATTATAACACACAATATCTCAGTATATAAATTCTTAGAGATCCAAACCATTAGGTACCAATGAAGCCATAGGAATCTCTAATTTGATGTCGCGATTCTTAGCATTGCCACGATTGGTATAAGCAGTCAGCTTGTGCTTGTTGTTATGGTCTTTGACCATTTGCTCATAATCCTGCAAAATCTCGTGTACGGACTGAACACGAGAACCCGTCAAACCATTAATAGCTGTTGCGCTAAGAAACCATTTTTGCTCTGTCTCAGGGGCTTTTTCATCGTTGTGAATCATAATTGCCTTGATGGCACGCTTAGTCAATTCTTCAATCTTCTTAGGATGAGTTTTGTATTCCGTGACTTCAGAATCTAACAATGCACTCGTTGGTACGCTGGATAAATCAGTATCTGCTTTTGCCCGTCCATTAACAATATTTCCGTAAACTCTACAAGCTTGTTTAACATATTCAGCCAAAGATTTATCAGAATTTTTTAAAGCATTTTGTACAATTTCTAAAGTATCTGAGTCAAATTCAAACTGCTCAATTTTCAGATTTGACAATTTAGTTAATTCTCTGGTTTCAATTTCTTTAATCTGTGTAGGCTCTATTGCTTGTGTTGATGTGCTTTCTATTGCTTGAGTAGTTGTCATTTCTATTGCCTGAGTTGATGTAGTGTCTGTCGCCTGAGTAGGTGTAGTCTCTATCGATTTAGATTTTAAATATTCCTTCCGTTTATGATCACCTATTGCATTCCAATCCTCCTGAGAAAGGGTGATATATTTTAAAGCAAGATGCTGATATCGAGGAAAGCTACCTTTACCACTATTGGTAAAATACTGACAATCATTTATCTGATGTTCGGTATCTGGAAACGCCTCCAAAACCTTTTTACGAATCTCTGACATAGGCGTTTTACGACTATTAATTTTGTCGTAAGCTTCAATAATTTCGTCCATGACCGCAATAGCTAGAACTTCTATTGATTGGCTATCTGCTAATTTTAAATCGGCAACTAATTTCTCTCCCCGTATCTCCCACTTTGTAGCCATTTCTATCTCTTTCTTTAACATACATCTATAGATTAATCGAATAATTTATGACTGTCAACGATATTAATCTATAGATAAGTAAGTTTAATAGATTATCACCCTTAAATATATTTTACAAATATGGGTGTAAACTATTGGTATAAAGTCTATACTGTAAATATGGGTATTAAACATGGGTAAATAATATGACGACAACCATTGATGAACTAAATCAAAAACGGGAAGCGATCGCCCGGTATGACCAAGCAACATTAGAGATGATGGCTGTCCCCGCGTTGAAAAAGCTGGCTTCTGGTATCGTTCCCGGTCATAGCAAGCTGAAAAAAGATGAACTGATAGCAGGATTGATAGCAAGTACTAAGGCTGAAAGAGTGGTTGCCGTACTAATCCCCGACACACCCCTAGAAGTGATTGAGACTAATCGAATTACTTCGCAAATAATCTCCGAGAATGTCAACGAAGATTTGAGTGAGTGGACTACCAAACTTTACAGGGACTTCCGCGCTGTTGTTCAAGCTAATTATCTTAATGGAAAGTGGGATGAGAAAATACATGGTGATATTGCTGCACTGGCTTATCGCGTCATTCGGTTTCTGGATACTCGTGAAGGTCAGGAGACAAATGGGGGGCTTGCCTTGACTACAAAGTTAAGATATCGAACACACATCCAAAATTTACTAACCGAATTGGTTGATGCAGAAGCCGCAAGCCCCTACTATGACCAACTGCGATTCTCCCTGGAGATGCTTATAAAGCAAATTAGATACCAGATTACCGATTTGACCGCACAGAAAAAAGGATTGCAAGAACGAAGGTTAGCCGAAAGGAAGGAAGAGAAAGCAGTTGTCAGCTTTGAGCCAATCTATGAATTTGCTATGGCTGTGTTCAATGGCTTAGACAAACTCAAAGCGCCTGACTGGAAAAAGGTGAGTATTGCTCTAGCGATCGCCACTGGTAGAAGAATGGCGGAAATCCACCTAACCTCCAGTCAATTCGAGTACGTGGATAAGAAAACTTGTAATTTTACTGGGCAACTTAAGGTTAAGGGTGATGCCCAAGAGTATTTTGAAAAAAACCCCGCCTACCCTATCCCCACACTGGTTGATGCTCAGTTAGTTTGTACTGCTCACGAATGGCTGAAGAGAAATGGTAAAACTGTGGAAGACACAAGAATTGCAGCTAATCGCTACACCAAAGATTTATCAGAGGTTATGAAACTCTTAAAAAGTCGTTTCCATATTGAACACGATTTTTTCACTTTCAAGGGACTGCGAACAATCTACGCTCAAGTGTGTAGCCAAGTGTTTAACAATAACGACCCGGACAACACGCTGTATTTAGCCAGAATCTTAGGGCATGGTCGAGGAGAACTGCTTAGAGGAGACAAGTTGATTGATATGCTTACTCCACAGTCATACAATAGTGATTTTCGGGTTGTGGATACTGATTGTGTAAGCTTTTGATTTTGCTCTTTATCACTGAAGGAAAACAAAGATAATTATCCGGTGTTTACTTACATCACCGGGTAAAATTAAAGTATGCGTAATTAAGCGTAATATGGATGAATTAAACATTTCCCAATACCGAGCGCTATGTGGATTAGCAAGCGGTATGACAATATCAGAAGCTGCCCAAATAGCTGGCGTATCAGCTAGCAGTATCGATAAATGGAAACGACAACCTGAATTTCAAAAACAGTTACGTGAATCTATAAATCGTGTATTTGAAGCTTCACAAGCACGGCTAGTACTTGGAGCGCAAGAAGCCGTAGACGAATTAAGGCAGATAATTAATGACTCTGATGTAAGTGCGAAGACACGATTAAGCGCTATCAATATTTTACTGACACAAGCTAGTAAATGTAGAGATTTCTTATTAGAACAACGATTAGAAAGAATTGAGAGTTTAATTGAAAATGAATCTATCAAAATTGCAAAAGCTTGAAAAAGCCTGTATTAAAAGACTTAAAACAGTAAAAGACGAAACTTTTAAAACTCCTAATAATTGGAGTGATTTTGCCAAACTATTACAAATTCGTAGTGGTGGGGATATTGTCACTTTTAATCCCTACCATTACCAATTAAAATTAGTTGAATTGATGGACGAAAGATCTACAATTATCGTCAAGGGTAGGCAATTAGGTATTAGTGAGTTATGCTTAAGCTGGATTCTATTTAACGCTTGTAAGAGTGAAGGATTTTTAGCATTAGTATTCAGCCGCACACAAACCGATAGTAGTTTACTTGCTAGAAGAATGAAACGTATGATAGCAAGTTTAGGATTAAAAACAACGACTGAAAATGTATCCGATATTGAATTACGTGGTCGTGGTAGAGTACTTTTTAGAAACTCAAGTGCTAATTCAGCACGCGGAATTGATTCTGTAAGTGTAGCGTTTCTTGATGAATTTAGCTTTATTGAAAACGATAAAGAGGTGTTTAACGCATTGATTCCAGCACTCCAAGCAACTGGAGAGAAAGCTAGATTAATTGTCAATAGTACACCAAATTCAAAACAGAATTATTACTGGGACTTGTTAAGTCAAAATAATGGAGATAAAAATGTTGAGCAAATATGTAAAGATGTTTCCGCAGGATTAATAGATCCATTTCAATACTGGATTGATGAAGGCAACTGGAACAAAGTAATACTTCACTGGCGAAGTCATCCTGTATATGGTGCAGATCCTAATTTTTTAGAAAAAATACATTTACAAAAAAAGCTTTCGTGGGAAACCATTAATCAAGAATATAATCTTAGCTTTGCTGAAAGTGAACAAGCTTACTTTGCTTACGATACAGTGCAAAGCTGTATTGGTAAAGCTAATCAGGATTACAAAAAAGAAGCCGTTTATATCGCTGGACTAGATGTTGCAGGTGCGGGTAATGATTACTGTGTCCTAACATTAATAGAATGTTTAGGTGAACAAAATAGTACATTTGTAGCTTATCGCAAACGACAGGAAACTACTGAAAGTAATTTGTTTCATATCAGCGAAGTTCTAAGAAAATACAAACCAAAATTGACGTGCGTTGAGACTAATGGTATCGGTCAAGTATTTATAGAGCAATTATCAAAAACATTACCGTATTTGCGATTTGAAAATATAAAAACAACGCAACAAAGTAAAATTGTAATGATAAGCAGATTAAACTTTGCTCTTGAAAAAAGATTATTACAATTTGATGGAAAATCCCCACTTGTCAATGAATTATTAAATTTAAAAAAAACTGGTGAAAAACTAGAAGCTGGTAGTGGACATCACGATGACTGTGTACTGTCACTTAGCTTTGCGCTAGTAGGAATGTCTCAACTGCATCTAATTTAGACAGCGATCGCACCTTGAATAATTTGAAAGTGTTCTTGTTTGCAAATCTATGATTTATGAAGTGGAGTCCAATCACCAGAAGCAATAAAACTTGCCCAGTAGTAAGGATGCTGATAATTTGGGTTGTTGAGTAATTCAAGTTGTGCCT